>NZ_JZWV01000334.1 GCF_000966975.1 Streptomyces katrae
CCCTGGGCAACTTCGCCGAGGTCGGCCTGACCGAGGTCGCCATCGTCGTCGGCTACCGCAAGGAGGCCGTCTACGAGCGCCGCGAGGCGCTGGAGGCCAAGTACGGCGTCAAGATCACGCTGATCGACAACGACAAGGCCGAGGAGTGGAACAACGCCTACTCCCTGTGGTGCGCGCGTGACGTCCTCAAGCAGGGCGTGATCCTCGCCAACGGCGACACCGTCCACCCCGTCTCCGTCGAGAAGACCCTCCTCGCCGCCCGCGGCAACGGCCAGAAGATCATCCTCGCCCTCGACACGGTCAAGAACCTGGCCGACGAGGAGATGAAGGTCGTCACCGCCGACGGTCAGGGCGTGCGCAAGATCACCAAGCTGATGGACCCGGCCGACGCGACCGGCGAGTACATCGGCGTCACCCTCATCGAGCCCGAGGCCGCCGAGCAGCTGGCCGAGGCGCTGAAGACCACCTTCGAGCGCGACCCCGACCTCTACTACGAGGACGGCTACCAGCAGCTCGTGAACGACGGCTTCACGATCGACGTGGCCCCCATCGGCGACGTGAAGTGGGTCGAGATCGACAACCACGACGACCTCGCCAAGGGCCGGACGATCGCATGCCAGTACTGACGCGGCTGATCCCCTCGCCGGTCGTCGTCGACATCAGCCGCGGGGCGATGGACCAACTGGACGGCATCCTCGCCGACCAGCGGATCTCCACGTCCGGCCGGCTCGCGATCGCGATCAGCGGGGGCTCCGGGCAGGCGCTGCGCGCCCGCCTGGAGCAGGCCCTGCCGCACGCCGACTGGTACCCGGTCGTCGACGGCACCATCGACTCGGCGGTCAAGCTCGCCGACGACATAAAGGGCCGCCGCTACGACGCCGTCGTGGGCCTGGGCGGCGGCAAGATCATCGACGTGGCGAAGTACGCCGCGGCGCGGGTCGGGCTGCCCATGGTGGCCATCGCCACCAACCTCTCCCACGACGGCATCTGCTCCCCGGTGTCCATCCTGGACAACGACAACGGCCGGGGCTCCTACGGCGTGCCCACGCCGATCGCCATGGTCATCGACCTCGACGTGATCCGTGAGGCGCCCACGCGCTTCGTCCGCGCCGGCATCGGCGACGTGATCTCCAACATCTCGGCCATCGCCGACTGGGAGCTCTCGCACAAGATCACCGGCGAGGCCGTGGACGGACTGGCCGCCGCCATGGCCCGCACCGCGGGCGAGTCCGTCCTGCGCCACCCCGGCGGCTGCGGCGACGACGAGTTCCTCACCGTGCTCTCCGAGGCCCTCGTCCTCTCCGGCATCGCCATGTCGATCAGCGGCGACAGCCGCCCCTCGTCCGGCGCCTGCCACGAGATCAGCCACGCCTTCGACCTGCTCCACCCGGGGCGCTCCGCGCTCCACGGCGAGCAGGTCGGCATCGGCGCCGCCTTCGCCATGCACCTGCGCGGCGCCCGCGAGCAGTCCGGGCTCTTCGTGGAGGTGCTGCGCCGGCACGGCCTGCCCGTGCTGCCCCAGGAGATCGGCTTCAGCGTCGACGAGTTCACCGCAGCCGTGGAGTACGCCCCCCAGACCCGCCCGGGACGGTTCACCATCCTGGAGCACCTCAACCTGTCCGCAGCCGAGATCAGGGACGCTTACGCCGACTATGCCCAGACCATCCGTAGCTGAACTGCGCCCCGTCGTTCACCCGGCGGGCGTCAAGGACCGGCGCAGTGGCGAGCACTGGGGCGGCCGCCTCTACATGCGCGAGATCTCCCTGCGCGTCACCCGCCTCCTGGTCACCACCAAGGTCACGCCCAACCAGCTGACCTACGTGATGACCCTGAGCGGCGTCCTGGCCGCCCCGGCCCTGCTGGTGCCGGGCATCTGGGGCGCCGTCCTCGGCGTGCTCGCCGTCCAGGGCTACCTGCTGCTCGACTGCGTCGACGGCGAGGTGGCCCGCTGGAAGCAGCAGTTCTCGCTCTCCGGCGTCTACCTGGACCGCGTCGGCGCCTACCTGTGCGACGCGGCGGTCCTCGTGGGCTTCGGGCTGCGCGCCGCCGACCTGTGGGGCGGCGGCCGGATCGACTGGCTGTGGGCCTTCCTGGGCACCCTCGCGGCCCTCGGCGCGATCCTGATCAAGGCCGAGACCGACCTGGTGGGCGTCGCCCGCCACCAGGCGGGCAAGCCCGTGGTCCAGGAGTCCGCCGCCGAGCCGCGCTCCTCCGGCATGGCCCTGGCCCGCCGGGCGGCCGCCGCGCTGAAGTTCCACCGCCTGGTCCTCGGCATCGAGGCCTCGCTGCTCATCCTGGTGCTGGCGGTCCTCGACCAGATCCGCGGCGACCTGTTCTTCTCCCGCCTCGGCGTCGCCGTCCTGGCCGGCATCGCGCTCCTGCAGACGGTGCTGCACCTGGTGTCCATCCTCGCCTCGAGCAGGCTGCGGTGAGCGCCCCGCTGCGCGTCGGTGCGGTGATCATCACCATGGGCAACCGCCCCGACGAACTGAAGGCGCTCCTGGACTCGGTGGCCCGGCAGGACGGCGAACCCGTCGAGACGGTCGTCGTCGGCCAGGGCGTCGAGGTCACCGGCCTTCCCGAAGGCGTGCGGACCGTGCACCTCCCGGAGAACCTGGGCATCCCGGGCGGCCGCAACGTCGGCATCGAGGCCTTCGGCCCCGGCGGCGGCGACGTGGACGTCCTGCTCTTCCTCGACGACGACGGGCTCCTGGAGCGCACCGACACCGCCGAGCTGTGCCGGCAGGCCTTCACCGAGGACCCGGAGCTGGGGATCATCAGCTTCCGGATCGCCGACCCGGACACCGGCGCCACCCAGCGCCGCCACGTGCCCCGGCTGCGCGCCTCCGACCCGATGCGCTCCTCCCGCGTGACCACCTTCCTGGGCGGTGCCAACGCCGTCCGCACGAAGGTCTTCCAGCAGGTGGGCGCGCTGCCGGCCGAGTTCTTCTACGCCCACGAGGAGACCGACCTCGCCTGGCGGGCCCTGGACGCCGGGTGGCTGATCGACTACCGCGCGGACATGGTGCTGCTGCACCCGACGACCGCCCCCTCCCGCCACGCGGTCTACCACCGTATGGTGGCGCGTAACCGGGTGTGGCTCGCCCGCCGGAACCTGCCCGCCCCGCTGGTCCCGGTCTACCTGGGGGTCTGGCTGGCGCTGACGCTGGTGCGCAGGCCCTCGGCGGCCGCGCTCAAGGCCTGGTTCGGCGGGTTCAAGGAGGGTTTGACCGCCCCCTGCGGACCCCGTCGCCCCATGCGGTGGCGTACGGTCTGGCGGCTGACGCGACTGGGCCGACCGCCTGTCATCTGAGAAGCTCGCGTCTGGGACCATGGGCCCCGACCACGGGTCCGGCGCTCCAGGCCCGATGCCCCACCTGCGCATCTGGAAGACGGAAAGTTTCAACTTGTGAGTGACACAACCCCCGACGGCGCCCTCGCCACGAGCAAGCCGCCGTCCGACGACGCGGGGCTGACCCCGGCGCAGCTCGCCGCCAAGTACGGTCTGTCCGTCAGCGGCGCGCGGCCCACCCTGGGCGGATACGTGCGCCAGCTCTGGGAGCGGCGCCACTTCATCATGGCCTTCTCCCGGGCCAAGCTGGTCGCCCAGTACAGCGAGGCGAAGCTCGGGCAGATCTGGCAGGTGGCGACCCCGCTGCTCAACGCGCTGGTCTACTACCTGATCTTCGGCCTGATCATGAACGCGGGCCGGGGCATGGAGAAGGGGGTCTACATCCCCTTCCTGGTGACCGGCATCTTCGTCTTCACCTTCACCCAGAGCTCGCTGATGGCGGGCGTCCGGGCCATCCCCGGCAACCTCGGCCTGGTCCGCGCCCTGCACTTCCCGCGCGCCTCCCTGCCGATCTCCTTCTCGATGCAGCAGCTCCAGCAGCTGCTGTACTCGATGATCGTCGTGCTGATCGTCACGGTCTCCTTCGGCAACTACCCCAGGGCGTCCTGGCTGCTGGTCATCCCGACGCTGGCGCTGCAGTTCGTCTTCAACACCGGCCTCGCGCTGATCTTCGGGCGGATGGGTTCGAAGACCCCCGACCTCGCGCAGCTGATGCCGTTCATCACGCGCACCTGGATGTACGCCTCGGGCGTCATGTTCTCGATCAGCGGGGCGCTCAAGGACCGGCACGTGCCCGAGTGGGTCACCGACGTGCTCCAGTGGAACCCCGCGGCGATCTACATGGACCTGGTCCGGTACGCGCTGATCGACGACTACGGCCGGCACAACCTGCCGCCGCACGTCTGGGCCTTCGCCGTCGGCTGGGCCGTCGTGATCGGCCTCGGCGGTTTCGTGTACTTCTGGAAGGCTGAGGAGCGTTACGGCCGTGGCTGAGAACAACCGGGGCAGGGTCCCCACCGTCATCGCCGACGACGTGCACATCGTCTACCGCGTCAACACCGGCAGCTCCGGCAAGGGCAGCGCCACCGCGGCCCTGAGCAAGATCATGCGCCGGGGCAACCGCGACGCACCCGGTGTCCGCCGGGTGCACGCCGTGCGCGGCGTCTCCTTCACCGCCTACCGCGGCGAGGCCATCGGCCTCATCGGCTCCAACGGCTCCGGCAAGTCCACCCTGCTGCGCGCCATCGCGGGCCTGCTGCCCTGCGAGTCCGGCAAGGTCTACACCGACGGCCAGCCCTCGCTGCTGGGCGTCAACGCCGCGCTGATGAACGACCTCACCGGTGAGCGCAACGTCGTCCTCGGCGGTCTCGCGATGGGCATGAGCCGCGAGCAGATCAAGGAGCGCTACCAGGACATCGTCGACTTCTCCGGGATCAACGAGAAGGGCGACTTCATCTCCCTGCCGATGCGCACCTACTCCTCCGGCATGGCGGCGCGCCTGCGGTTCTCCATCGCCGCGGCCAAGGACCACGACGTCCTGATGATCGACGAGGCGCTCGCCACCGGCGACCGCAAGTTCCAGGTCCGCTCCGAGGCGCGCATCCGCGAGCTGCGGGAGAAGGCCGGCACGGTCTTCCTGGTGAGCCACAACAACAACTCCATCCGCGACACCTGCAGCCGGGTGCTGTGGCTGGAGAAGGGTGAGCTCCTGATGGACGGGCCCACCGAAGAGGTCGTCGCGGCGTACGAAAAGGCCAGCAGCCACTGAGCCGCCGCCCCCGGTGCCCAGGCCCCTGCCGCTTCCCGCGGCGGGGGCCTCGCCGTGCGGCCGACATTCCGGGCGTGGTGGCCACCCGATAGGTCCCCGTGGTGTTGTACAGCGTAAGCTGGACCAGTTCTGAATCGCGCCAAGAGGGGACGATTCCCCGCAGCCGGGCCGCCCGGGTCACTCGGGGATACTCCCCGGTAAACTCCGCGGCGTGTCCGAAATGGGATGACTTGGGTCGGCAGTGTAGAACGGGAGACGTGACGGCAATGGCTACGGGAATTCTGCGGCCCCCAGGCACAGCGGCCGTCCCGGCCCCGGGCGGCGGGCGGTGACCGCCGGGCACGGCGTCCGTAACCCGTCGGCCCCGGCCTCCGGCGGCGCCCCCGGCGCACACGCCGGCGCCACCCTCGCCAAGGCCGCCTCGGAGAACTTCCCCGTCGCCCCCGCCTTCCTGCCCCGCGCCTGGCGCCAGGGCCTCATGGCGGTCTACGGGTACGCCCGTCTCGTCGACGACATCGGCGACGGCGACCTCGCCCCCGGCGGCCGCGACGCCGTCCTCCTC
>NZ_JZWV01000335.1 GCF_000966975.1 Streptomyces katrae
ACGCCGTCCTCCTCGGCCTCGACCCGGACGCCGCCGACGACCGCCCCGCGATGCTCGACGCCTTCGAGGCCGACCTGCTGCGCGTCTTCGGCGGCACCGACGGTCCCCCGCGCCACCCCCTGCTCCTCGCCCTCCAGCCCGTCGTGCGCGAGCACCGCCTCAGCCCCGAGCACTTCCTCGGGCTGATCGAGGCCAACCGCCAGGACCAGCGGGTCGCGCGCTACGCCACGTACGGGGAACTCCTCGCCTACTGCGAGCTCTCCGCCAACCCCGTCGGCCGCCTCGTGCTGGAGCTCACCGGCACCGCCACGCCCGAGCGGATCCGCCGCTCCGACGCGGTCTGCACCGCCCTGCAGATCGCCGAACACCTCCAGGACGTCACCGAGGACCTCGCCCGCGACCGGATCTACCTCCCGGCCGAGGACATGCGGCGCTTCCACGTCGCCGAGGCCGACCTCCGGGCCCCCTCCGCCGGAGCCTCCGTACGCTCCCTGGTCGCCTTCGAAACAGAACGTACGTACGGGCTCCTGAATGAAGGCACCCCACTCGTGGGTAGCGTGCACGGCAGGCTACGGCTGTTGCTCGCGGGGTTCGTGGGAGGGGGGCGAGCCGCCCTGCGGGCGATCTCGGCCGCCGGTTTCGACGTCCTGCCCGGCCCGCCCAAGCCCACCCGAGGCCTGCTCCTCCGCGAGGTGGCCGCCGTCCTGCGCACAGCGCCGAGAAAGGGGTGAGCCCGAACGTGGAGGGCCCCAACCACGCGTCCGCTCCGTCCGCCCCGGTCCTCGCCGCCTACAGCTACTGCGAGGCCGTGACCGGGACCCAGGCGCGCAACTTCGCGTACGGCATCCGGCTGCTGCCCACCGACAAGCGGCAGGCCATGTCGGCGCTGTACGCCTTCTCGCGGCGCGTCGACGACATCGGCGACGGCACCCTCGCCCCCGAGGCCAAACTGGCCCGCCTGGAGGACACCCGCGCCGTCCTCGGCCGGATCCGGGCCGGGGAGGTGGAGGAGGACGACACCGACCCGGTCGCCGTCGCCCTCGCGCACGCCGCCCGCCGCTTCCCCATCCCGCTCGGCGGCCTCGACGAACTCATCGACGGGGTCCTGATGGACGTCCGCGGCGAGGAGTACGAGACCTGGGACGACCTGGAGGTCTACTGCCGCTGCGTCGCCGGCGCCATCGGCCGGCTCTCGCTCGGCGTCTTCGGCACGGTCGGCCCCGGCGAGCACGCCGAGGAGTACGCCGACACCCTGGGCCTGGCCCTCCAGCTCACCAACATCCTCCGCGACGTCCGTGAGGACGCCGGCAACGGCCGCACCTACCTGCCCGCCGAGGACCTCGCCAAGTTCGGCTGCGCCGAGGGCTTCAAGGACGGCCGGGCCCCCGCCGGCTCCGACTTCCCCGGCCTCGTCCACCACGAAGTGCGGCGCGCCCGGGCCCTGTTCACCGAGGGCTACCGGCTGCTGCCGATGCTCGACCGGCGTAGCGGCGCCTGCGTGGCGGCGATGGCCGGCATCTACCGGCGCCTGCTGGACCGCATCGAACGCGAACCCGCGGCCGTCCTGCGCGGACGCGTCTCGCTTCCGCCCCACGAGAAGGCGTACGTGGCCGTACGCGGCCTGTCCGGCCTCGACGCCCGCGCCATCTCCCGCCGGACCGCCCGGAGG
>NZ_JZWV01000324.1 GCF_000966975.1 Streptomyces katrae
GCTGACGGGTGCGGGTGCGGGTGCGGGTGCGGGTGCCGGTGCCGGTGCCGGTGCGGTGGCGGACGCGGATGCCGCGGCCGCCGGGGTGGTCGTCCGATGAGCGGGACGAGGGCCGAGGCGGCCCCCGGTTCCGTGGCTCCCGCCGGCTCCGCCGGACGGGTCCTCGCGCTCTGCTGCGCGGCCACCTTCCTCGCCTTCCTCGACTCCACCGTCGTCAACGTCGCCTTTCCCGACCTCCGCCACGCCTTCCCCGAGGTCCCCACGGCCCGGCTGACCTGGGTGGTCAGCGCCTACGCCGTCCTGTTCGCGGCGCTGCTCGCCGCCGCGGGCCGCCTCGCGGACACCCTGGGCCGGCGCACCCTCTTCCTCGGCTCGACCCTCGCCTTCACCGCCACCTCCCTGGCCGCCGGCGCCGCCCCCACCGCCGGGCTGCTGATCCT
>NZ_JZWV01000325.1 GCF_000966975.1 Streptomyces katrae
CTGCTGATCCTGGCCCGCGCGCTCCAGGGCGCCGCCGCGGCCGGAATGATCCCGGCCGCGCTGGGACTCGTACTGGCACACACGCCGCCCGCCCGGCGGGCCGCCGCGATCGGCGCCTGGGGAGCGGCCGGCGGACTCGCCGCCGCCGTAGGGCCCAGCCTCGGCGGGCTGCTGGTCGAGGTGTGGGACTGGCGTGCGATCTTCATGGTCAACGTGCCGCTCGGGCTGCTGGTGTGCCAGGCCGCCCGGAACGCCCTCCCCCGGGAGGAGCCCGCCGGGCGCCGGCTGCCCGACGTCCTCGGTACGGCCGCCCTCGCACTCGGCATCGGCGCGCTGGTGGCCGGCCTCACCCAGGGCGCGGAGTGGGGCTGGACCAGCGCCCCGGTGCTCGTCCTCGCGGTCGGCGGGCCGCTGTCGATCGTCTCGGCCCTGCACCGCTCCCGCCGCCACCCCGCCCCGGCGGTCGACCGGCACCTGTGGCGCGCGCCGGTCTTCGCCCGCTCCAACGTCAGCGCCCTGCTCTTCGGCGCGGGCATGTACGCATGGCTGCTGACCGGCCCCTCCTACCTCATGGCCCGCTGGCACTACACGCCCCTGGAGGCCGGGTTCGGGGTCACTCCGGGCGCAATCCTCGCGATGGCCGGGGCGCTGGTGGTGGGCCGCCGGGTGCCGCCGCGGCTCCAGTGGGCGGCCGTCGTCCTCGGCTCGCTGCTCTTCGCCGCCAACGCCCTGCTGCTGTGGGGCTGGGCCGCGCACTCGACCTCGTACGCCCAGGTGTTCCTGCCCGCCGGTCTGCTGGGCGGTCTCGGCATCGGCACCGCGCTCACCGCGCTCTCCGCGGCGGCCTCCGCCACCCTCCCGCCACAGCGGTTCGCGGCCGGTACGGGCCTGCTGATGACCGCCCGCCAGCTGGGCGGCGCCCTCGGGGTCGCCGCCACCGCCGCCCTGCTCACCGGCGAGGGCGACCGCTGGAGCGGGGTGTTCCTGCTGACGGCGCTCACCGCACTGGGCGCGGCGGCGGCCGGCTGGTCGATGCGGGCGGGGAAGAAGGGGCCGGGCCCGCGTCAGACGGCGTAGTCCACGGCCGGCGGCCGCTCCGGGAGCTCGTCCGGGGCGGCCGCGACGGCGCGCAGCCGGCCGAGGATGCCCCGGCCGGCCCGCTCGTACGCCGACGGGTCCTCGTGCAGGACCGAATGGGCGTTGGCCAGCTCCATCAGCGCCATGACCTCGAACGCCAGCTGGGGCACGTCCGCCGCCTCGAAGCCGGGGCGGAAGGCGCCGGCCAGCCGCGCCTCGTCCAGCACCCGCTCCACGTAGCCGATCCAGTCGGCACGGGCCCGGGCGACCTCGTCGCGGACCGGGCCGGGGCGGGCGTCGAACTCCGCGGAGACGGAGTAGAAGAAGCATCCGCCCGGGAAGACCCGGCGCCCGGAGTACTCCAGCCAGCTGAGGAACAGCTGCCACGCCTTGGCGGCCCCGGGCGGTGCCTCGCGCACGGGCCGTACGACGTGCTCCACGAACACCTCGCGGGCGGCGCGGACCGTCGCGAGCTGGAGGTCCTCCTTGGACCCGAACAGGGCGAACACCCCGCTCTTGCTCAGGCCCAGGTCCGTGGCGATCTTCCCCAGGGACAGGCCCTCCAGGCCGTCGACCGAGGCGATCTTCACCGTCCGTTCGAGGACGGCCCGCCGCGTCTGGTTCCCGCGCTCCACGCGTCCGTCTGCCATACGGGCAGCTTACCGAACGCACGGTCGTTCACTCTGTCGGCGGGACGGACGGCCGAGCGTTGTCAGAGGGGGGTGGGATGCTGTCCCCGGCAGGGCCGTGCCCGGTGTGTTGATCCCGCGTTGATCGGATGTCCATCGCGCCCGTCCAGGATCGCCGCATGTCGATGAACACCACCTCCGCCCCCGCCTGGTACGACCTCGCCCTGTGCGCCCAGACGGGCCCGAGCTTCTTCTTCCCGGAGCCGGGCTCCTCGCTCCAGGACGCGAAGCGGCTCTGCGGGGCGTGCGAGGGCAGGGCCGCGTGCCTGGAGTACGCACTCGCCAACGACGAGCGTTTCGGCGTCTGGGGCGGGCTGTCGGAGGCGGAGCGCCTCGCGCTGCGTCCGCGAGCCTGAGACCTCGGCCGGCCCGCGCGCGGCTGGGACCTCAGCCCAGACGGGCGGCCATGCGGGCGGCGCGCGCGGCCAGGCGCTCGTCGAACTTGCGGGCCTCGGAGTCGAGGCCGTTCATGAAGAGCCCGAGCTCCTCCTGTGCCTTCTGGCCCTCCGGGCCCAGCCCGTCGATGTCCATGATCTTGAGGAAGCGGATCACGGGGCTGAGCACGTCGTCGTGGTGGATCCGCAGGTTGTAGACCCCGCCGATCGCCATCTGCGCGGCCATCCGCTCGAACCCGGGCATGCCGTGTCCGGGCATCCGGAAGTTGACGACCACGTCGCGCACGGCCTGCATGGTCAGGTCGGGGGCGAGCTCGAAGGCCGCGGCCAGCAGGTTCCGGTAGAAGATCATGTGCAGGTTCTCGTCCTGCGCGATGCGCGCCAGCATCCGGTCGCAGACCGGGTCCCCGGACTGGTGGCCGGTGTTGCGGTGCGAGATGCGGGTCGCGAGCTCCTGGAAGGCCACGTACGCCACCGAGTGCAGCATCGAGTGGCTGTTGTCGGACTCGAAGCCCTCCGACATGTGCTGCATCCGGAAGGCTTCCAGCTTGTCCGGGTCCACGGCGCGCGAGGCCAGCAGGTAGTCGCGCATCACGATGCCGTGGCGGCCCTCCTCGGCCGTCCAGCGGTGCACCCAGGTGCCCCAGGCGCCGTTGCGGCCGAACAGCGTCGCGATCTCGTGGTGGTAGCTGGGGAGGTTGTCCTCGGTCAGCAGGTTGACGACCAGCGCGATCTTGCCGATGTCGGTGACCTTGGACTGCTGCGGGTCCCAGGCCTCGCCGTCCTCGAAGAAGCCCGGGAAGTTCCGGCCGTCGCTCCACGGGACGTACTCGTGGGGCATCCAGTCCTTGGTGACCTTCAGATGGCGGTTGAGCTCCTTCTCGACCACCTCTTCCAGCGCGTACAGCAGCTTGGCGTCGGTCCACGCCTCCGAGCTGCCGAGGTGGGGAGAGGTGATCGTCACGGGTGCTCCTGGGGACAAAGCGAATTACCTACGGTTCCGTAGCCTACGGTCTCGTAGGTTAAGCGTGACATCAGGGCCAGCCAAGCCCCGGCCGTGGTTGTGCCCGGCTACATCCGGTTATCTACGCAGTTGGAGGGGGCGGCAGAGGCCTCCACGGGGGTGAGAATCACGCCAGAAGGTGGCCGTCCCCTCCGGCCTTGACGGCCGGAGGGGACGGGGTACGGGCCGCAGGGGCCGGCGGTCAGTCCTGCCAGAGCGAGGCGCGGACCTCTTCGGCCGTGGTCGGCCGCAGGCCCCGCTCGCCGTCGAGCAGCAGCCACCGCGTGATCCCGACCGACTCCAGGAACGGCACGTCGTGGCTCGCCACGATCAGCGCCCCCTCGTACGCCTCCAGGGACTCCCCGAGCCGGCGCACGCTCGCCAGGTCCAGGCTGTTCGTCGGCTCGTCCAGCATCAGCAGCTGCGGAGCCGGCTCCGCCAGCAGCAGCGCCGCGAGCGCCGCCCGGAACCGCTCGCCGCCCGAGAGGGTGCCGGCCGCCCGGTCCGCCCGGCCGCCCCGGAACAGGAAGTGCGCGAGCCGCGCCCGGATCAGGTTGTCGGAGGCGTGCGGGGCGAACCGCGCGACGTTCTGTACCACCGAACGCTCGTCGTCCAGTACGTCCAGCCGCTGCGGCAGGAAACGCGCCGGGACGTGCGTCACCGCCTCGCCCGACACGGGAGGCAGCTGCCCGGCGAGCGTGCGCAGCAGCGTCGTCTTGCCGGAGCCGTTCGCACCGACCAGCGCGATCCGCTCCGGACCGCGCACCTCCCACTCGCCCGCCGCCCCGGCACCATGGGCCAGGCGCAGATCGGTCAGGGTCAGCACCCGCCGGCCCGGGGGAACCTGCGTGGCGGGCAGCTCGATGCGGATCGCGTCGTCGTCGCGCACCGCCTCCACCGCCTGGTCCAGCCGCTCGCGGGCGTCCGCCAGTTTCTCGGCGTGCATCGTGCGGTGCTTGCCCGCCGACTCCTGGGCGGCGCGCTTGCGCGTGTTCATCACGATCTTCGGCTCGCGCTTGCTGTCGTACATCTTCTGCGCGTACCGCTTGCGCCGGGCCAGTTTGACCTGGGCGTCGGCCAGTTCGCGCTTCTGGCGCTGGACGTCGGCCTCGGCGACCCGGACCATCCGCACGGCCGACTCCTGCTCGGCGGCCAGCATCCGCTCGTAGTCGCCGAAGTTCCCGCCGTACCAGCGGACTTCGCCGTCGCGCAGGTCGGCGATCTGGTCGACCCGCTCCAGCAGCTCGCGGTCGTGGCTGACGAGCACCATCACCCCGGACCAGGATTCGACGGCCGCGTACAGGCGCCGCCGGGCCCGCAGGTCCAGGTTGTTGGTGGGCTCGTCCAGCAGGAGCACGTCCGGCCGGGCCAGCAGCAGGGCGGCCAGCCGCAGCAGGACGCACTCACCGCCCGAGAGTTCGCCGACGGTGCGGTCCAGACCGGTCCCGGCGAGCCCGAGCTGGTCGAGCACGGCCAGGGCCCGTTCCTCCACGTCCCAGTCGTCGCCGACGGCGGCGAAGTTGGCCTCGGTGGCCTCACCCGCCTCGATGGCGTGCAGGGCCGTGCGGGCGGTGCGGATACCGAGTGCCTCGTCCACGCGGAGCGCGGTGTCGAGGGTGGCGTCCTGCGGGAGGTAGCCGAGGGTGCCGGCCACGGACACCTGGCCCCCGGACGGGGTCAGGGCGCCCGCGACGAGCTTCAACAGGGTGGACTTCCCGCAGCCGTTGAGTCCGATCAGGCCGGTGCGGCCGGGGCCGACGGTCCACTGGAAACCCTCGAAGACGGGGGTTCCGTCGGGCCAGTCGAAGGACAGGGAGGAGCAGGTGACAAAAGTAGGGGTGTGGCTCATGGAGGCCTCCAGGTTGCGTGAATGGTGCGTGCAACGCGGGGAGACAGCCGACTGTCACAAAGGTGTGGGCGTGCTGGCCGGTGTCTCGGACCTCAGAAGAGCAATGTCCTACTCCGTTTCGACGGCTATGGGGCACCGACGAAGTTACGGGCGGCCGGAGCCGCCCGCAACGAAATAAACAGAGGGGGCTTCGGACGACTCAGCAGGAGCCGCGCATCAGCTCGTCCAGGCTGTGGTCCATGTCCAGGTAGCGGTGCTCCAGGCCGGGCGGGACGAGCTCGCGGGAGCGCTCCAGGAATCTCTGGATCTCGGCCGTGGTCATCAGCACGATCGCCACCCCCTCCGGCGCGTGGAACTCCACCGTCGTCCGGTCCCCGTCGTACGGGCGCACGCGGACGTCGCCGCAGCCGGCCGGGTGCTGGATCCCGGACATCAGCAGCTCCCGCGCGAAGGTCCACGAGACCTCGACGCCCTCCAGCGTCGCGAGGGCCGGGAAGGCCATGCGGACGGCGAAGGGATCCGAGCGGTCGTAGCAGAGGGTGACGGGGACGGTCTCGACCTTCGGGGCGGTGGCGACCAGTCGTGCCTGTACGGCCTGCTCGATGACAGTGATCAAGGCTCGCTCCCTTGCGGCGGATCTGCTGCCGGGCTGTGGGGTGGAACCCGGCAACCGGATAGACGCCGGAATCGGCAAATCCGTGCAGGGCGGATGACGTGAGCTGCATCACCGATTGGCCGGATTCCGCCCGTGCGATCGCACAGCGTGACGGAGGGGAGGGTGCGGGGAAAGGGATCTCACTCCTTTCCGCAGGACCCGGAGTGATCGCAATAAGGCTGGTTACCGCTCACTCCACAGGCGCAAAGGACCGCTCTGGTCTCCCTCCGGACCTCTCCCGAGGCGGTGGTCACGCTCAGTTCCCCCCGCAGGAACAGTTGGCCGAGAGGCGACCGTACGACGGTGGCCGGCCGGTCCCCTTCCTCCGCCGGGCCCGTGGCCGTCCGGTACTGGAGCGCCCCGGACGGACAGCGCCGGACCACCTCCGCCACCCGCTCCGGCGCGGCGCCGTCCGGCTGGATCCAGGGGCGCCGCCCGGTGTCGAACACCTCGGGCAGACCGCCGACGCACCGGGCCGCGTGCAGACACCGGCCCGCGTCGTAGGTGACGGTGATCCCCTCGCCCGCGTACGCCTTGGGTTCCTTCGGCTCTTTCGGCTCTTTCGGCTCGTTCGCTTCCATGGAGGCCATGGCCCCACGCTAGGAACGCGCGGCCGGGAACGCACCCTGGACGGCGAAATACGCGTGCGTTAGCTTCCCGCGCCATGAGACTTCTGGGAGTTGGCATGTGCGCGGCGGCCCTGTTGGCGGCGGTGACGGCCGCACCGGCCCGGGCGGACACCGGGGCGCCGGACCTCTCCGCCTCCGGCCCACGGGGTGCGGTCTGGGCCCTCAAGGACACCGGTCCGGCCGCCGCGAACGGTGTCCGATTCCGTGGACTGGCCGCCGTCGGGCACGCCACCGCCTGGGTGGCCGGCACCAAGGGCACGGTCCTGCGC
>NZ_JZWV01000326.1 GCF_000966975.1 Streptomyces katrae
AAGGGCACGGTCCTGCGCACCGGCGACGGCGGCCGCAGCTGGCAGGACGTGTCGCCGCCCGGCGCGGTCGCGGACGGGCTGGAACTGCGCGACATCGAGGCCTTCGACGCACGGCGGGCCGTGGCCCTGTCCATCGGGGAGGGCGCGGCCTCGCGGATCCTGCGGACCGAGGACGGCGGCGCGACCTGGACCGAGGCCTTCCGCAACCCCGACCCGCGGGCCTTCTACGACTGCCTGACCTTCTTCGACTCCCGGCACGGGCTGGCGGTGAGCGACCCGGTGGACGGGAAGTTCCGCGTCCTGGCCACCGACGACGGCGGGCGCGCCTGGCGGGTGCTGCCGGACGCCGGGATGCCGGCGGCGCTGCCCGGAGAGGCCGGCTTCGCCGCGAGCGGGCAGTGCCTGGTGGCGTCCGGGCCGCGCGACGTCTGGCTGGCCACCGGGGGCGGGGCGGCCGCGCGCGTGCTGCACTCCGCCGACCGGGGGCTGACCTGGCGGGCCGCCGACTCCACCGTCCCCGGCGGGGATCCGGCGCGCGGGGTCTTCGCCCTGGCCTTCCGCGACCGTACGACGGGACTCGCGGTCGGCGGCGACTACCGCACGGGCCGGCCCTCGCCCCTGGCGGCGGCCCGCTCCACCGACGCCGGCCGCAACTGGACCCAGGCGGCCACCCCGCCGCCCGCGTACCGCTCCGGCGCGGCCTGGTACCCGTACGGGCGCACGGTGGCCCTGGCGGTGGGGCCGACGGGCACGGACGTCACGACGGACGCGGGGCGCACCTGGCGGGCGCTGGACGGGGGCTCGTTCGACACCGTCGCCTGCGCGGGTGACGGAGGCTGCTGGGCGGCGGGCGAAAAGGGCCGCGCGGCCCGCCTGGAGCGACACGGCTGACCGGGCGGTGTCCGCCCCCGGACCTGCCCCCCGGCGCCTCGGACACCGGCGGGGCTGGACTCCGCAGCGGCGCCGGCCGCGCTCGCGGCTACGACGGGAGGGACTCGCGGACCTCCGCCAGGCCGGCGGAGGTCTTCGTGGCGATGAACTCCGTGATCCGGTACTCGCACACCCCCGCCACCGAGAACGGATCCTCGGCCGCGATCTTCTCGATCTCCGCCCGCGAGACCCCGCGGGCCAGGATGACCCCGCCCTCGCGCGGAACCTTGCGCCCCGAGGCGAGGAAGACGCCGGACGCGTAGTACCCGTCGAGCCAGGCGATGTGCGCGTCCAACTCCTCCTCGACGTCCTCGATGGGCGCGGTGTACATGAGCTCCATGACGAACATGATCGCCAGGCTACCCTCGCACCCCATGACACACGTGAAGACCCCCGCCGACGAGACCGAGGCCCGGGCGATACAGGACGAACTCCGCAAGAGCGTCGTGCTCGACGAGCCGGGCCCCGCCCCCGGCAGCGGGCTGGTCGCCGGGGTCGACGTGGCCTACGAC
>NZ_JZWV01000327.1 GCF_000966975.1 Streptomyces katrae
CGACGTGGCCTACGACGACGAGCGCGACCTCGTCGCGGCCGCCGCCGTCGTCCTCGACGCCGCCACCCTCGAGGTCGTCGCCGAGGCCACCGCCGTCGGGCACGTGAGCTTCCCCTACGTGCCCGGCCTGCTCGCCTTCCGCGAGCTGCCGACCGTCCTCGCCGCCCTGGAGGCGCTCCCCGTCACCCCCGGCCTGGTCGTCTGCGACGGCTACGGCCTCGCCCATCCGCGCGGCTTCGGCCTCGCCTGCCACCTCGGGGTGGTGACGGGCCTGCCGAGCATCGGCGTCGCCAAGAACCCCTTCACCTTCACCTACGAGGAGCCCGGCCCCCCGCGCGGCGAGGCCTCGCCGCTCCTCGCCGCCGACGGCTCGGTCGTCGGCCGGGCGCTGCGCACCCAGCACGGGGTCAAGCCGGTGTACGTGTCCGTGGGCCACCGCGTCTCCCTGGACAACGCCTGCGCCCACACCCTCGCGCTGAGCCCCCGCTACCGGATCCCCGAGACCACCCGGCACGCCGACTCCCTGTGCCGGCGCGCTCTGCGCGAGGCGGGTGCCCAGAGATGACCCGTCACGGTTTCCGGCGCCTGGCGGCCGGGCTCGTGCTGTTCGTGTCGGCGGCCGGGTGCGGAAGCCCGAACGGGCCGCACCCGACGGCGCCGACGACCGCGCCGGCGACTGCGCAGGCCACGCGGCCGGTACCGCTGTCGGCCGCCGAGTTGCGGACGCACCTCCTGCCCGCGGCCCTGCCGGGCGGCTGGACCTCCGAGGCCGAACCCCCGCGCGAGAGCCCGAAAGGGGCCCCGGCCGGCTCGGCGACGCCCCGTCCTGCGAGGCCCTGCTGGACGGGCAGAGCGTCGTGGACGCGGGCACGGCCGCGGCGTCCGCGTCCGCGACGGCCATGTTCAGCGGCGGGCACTCTGCCGGGAACGGCGTCATCCCCGGCATGGAGAAGCTCTACTCGTTCGCGGACGGCGGTGCGCACCGGGCGGTGGAGGACATGCGCGCCCTGGTGGCCCGGTGCCGGACCGTGGAGCTGCCGCACGCGGCGGGGGAGCCCGCCGACACCGCCGCCTTCGCCATCGCCGAAGGCCCCCGGCTCGGGGACGAGAGCCTGGTCGTCCAGGCGGCGGTCACCGGGGGCGGCCAGGGCGCCGCGGGCGGCACGCAGCACGCGGACGCGACCGTGGTCCGGGTGGGGAATGCGCTCGTCGTCATCAGCAGTGTCCTCACCCTGACCCCGGAAGAGGCCGGCACCGTCGCGGGGTTCATGCCGACGGCAGTGGCGCAGGTCGTCTCGGACCACCCCGAGCCCGTGGGAGGAAAGTCCTAGATCTCCGCCGCCACCCGGAAGCGGATGCCGGCCTTCTGGAGGCGGTCCAGCAGGGCGTCGCCCATCGCCACCGCCGTGGTGAGCTGGCCGGAGGTCTGGGGGAGGGCGTCGTACGCCAGGCACAGCGCGGACTCCGCGAGCATCTTCGCGGTCTCCCCGTAGCCCGGGTCGCCGCCCGACACCTCGGTGAACACGCGGCGCCCGCCGCCCTCCCCGACGAAGCGGACGGTGAACCAGCTGCGGGCGCGCCGCTCCGCGTCCGGGCCGGTGCCCGGCTCCCAACGGGCCATCAGCCACCGCCGCGCCGCCGGGACCTGGGCCAGCGCGGCCGCCGCGCCCAGCGCCGCCGTCCCGCCCAGGGCCACGGGCAGGTGGCGCACGGAGGCGTAGTGCCGGTAGCGGAAGTCCGGCCCGTAGCGTTCCAGCGCGGCCGCCGACCGGGTCACCACCCGGGGGTCCAGGGTGGGCAGCGGCAGCGCCCAGGTCCCGGTCTCGCGGCTGAACCGGGGCGCCCCCACCGGGCCCCGCACCCGGCGCCCCGGCAGGCGGGGCTGGTACAGCCTGCGCTCCCGGGCGGCGGCCAGGGTCTGCGGGCCCCGGCCCAGGGCGGTGAGGGCGGAGGCCAGCGTGCCGCCGGAGGCCAGCGCGGAGGAGCGGACGAACCCGTCCACCCGCAGCGGCACCCCGGCCGGCAGCAGGCCCACCGTGAAGTACGCCCCGAGGTCGGCCGGCACGGAGTCGAACCCGCACGCGTGCACCAGCCGGGCCCCCGTCTCCCGGGCCCGCGCGTCGTGCGCGACGTACATCCGGTCGACGAACTCCGGCTCGCCGGTGAGGTCCACGTAGTCGGTGCCCGCCGCGGCGCAGGCCGCGACCAGCTCCGCCCCGTACCAGACGTACGGTCCGACGGTGGTGGCCAGTACCCGGGTGGCGGCGGCCAGTTCGCGCACCGCGGCCCCGTCGGAGGCGTCGGCGCGCAGCAGCGGCAGGCCGGCGCAGGCCGGGTTCAGGGCGGTCAGCCGTTCGCGCAGCCGCTCCAGTCTGCCCGGGTCGCGCCCGGCCAGGGCCCAGCGGCAGCCCGCCGGGGCGTGCAGGGCCAGGTACTCGGCGGTCAGCGCCCCGACGAACCCGGTCGCGCCGAAGAGCACGAGGTCGAAGTCCCGGTCCGGACGGGGCTCGGGGCGGCTGCGGTGGACGTGCTCGGTCATGGAACGTTCCTCCCGGCTGGTGTCGGTGGCTGAGGCTAGCGTGGGAGTCGACTGTCCGTACGAGCAGGTGTGACCTGCGGTAAACGGGAGGGTGCGATGAAGGCCGCGGTACGCAAGTGGGAGGCGGTGCGCGCGTTCGCGCTCGGGCTGCCGGAGGCCGTCGAGGAGCATCCCTGGGGGCCCGAGGACGGGGTGGTGAAGGTCAACAAGAAGATCTTCGTCTTCCTGGGCAACGCGGACGGCCCCGAACCGCCGGGCCTCTCGGTCAAGCTCAAGGACGAGGCCCTGCACGGGCACGCGCTGACCGCTCCCGGTGCGCGGCCCACCGGGTACGGCCTGGGCCGGGCGGGCTGGGTGTCGGTGCCGCTGGGGGAGAAGGGGGCGCCGTCGGCGGAGGTGCTGTGCGAGTGGGTGGAGGAGAGCTACCGGACGGTCGCGCTCAAACGGCACGTCAGGGAACTCGACTCGAGACGTCCCGGGGGCGCCCCGGTGGAGATCGGGCCAATCGGCTAAGCGCTTGCTCTTGTGCTCAGTGGGAGGCGTTCCTAGCATCGCTGGTGTTACATCAGTTGTGTCACACACGCACCAGGGACGCTGGGGGCCCGATGACAGTGGCGAAGACAGGGACCGGCCCGCTCGCCGGTGTGCGCGTCGTGGAACTGGCGGGCATCGGGCCCGGTCCGTTCGCCGCCATGCTCCTCGCCGACCTCGGCGCCGACGTGGTCCGCGTCGACCGGCCCGGCGGCGGCGGGCTCGCCATCGACCCGGCCTACGACGTCACCAACCGCAACAAGCGCTCCGTCCTGGTCGACCTGAAGTCCCCCGAAGGCCCCGCCCGGGTGCTGGAGCTGGCCGAGCGGGCCGACGTGCTCATCGAGGGCTTCCGCCCCGGCGTCGCCGAGCGGCTCGGTGTCGGGCCCGAGGAGTGCCTCGCCCGCAACCCCGCGCTGGTCTACGGCCGGATGACCGGCTGGGGCCAGGAGGGCCCGCTCGCCCGCACCGCCGGACACGACATCGCGTACATCGCCGTCACCGGCGCCCTCGGCATGATCGGCAGCCCGGAAGGGCCCCCGGCCGTCCCCGCCAACCTGGTCGGCGACTACGCGGGCGGCTCCCTCTACCTGGTCATCGGGGTACTCGCCGCCCTCCAGCACGCCCGCACTCCCGGCGGCGCCGGCCAGGTCGTGGACGCGGCGATCGTCGACGGCACCGCCCACCTCACCGCGATGATCCACGGGATGGTCGCGGCAGGCGGCTGGCAGGACCGGCGCGGGGTCAACCTCCTCGACGGCGGCTGCCCCTTCTACGGCACCTACGAGACCTCCGACGGCCGGTACATGGCCGTCGGCGCGCTGGAGCAGCAGTTCTACGACACCTTCGTCCGCCTCCTCGGCGTCGCCGACGAGGCCCCCGCCCGCAAGGACCTCGCCCGCTGGGGCGAGCTGCGCGAGGCCGTCGCCGCC
>NZ_JZWV01000328.1 GCF_000966975.1 Streptomyces katrae
AGGCCGTCGCCGCCCGCTTCAAGGCCCGTACGCGCGCCGAGTGGACGGAGGTCTTCGAGGGCACCGACGCCTGCGTGGCCCCCGTGCTCTCCCTGGGCGAGGCCCCGCACCACCCGCACCTGGCGGCCCGCTCCACCTTCACCGACTTCGGCGGGATCACCCAGCCCGCCCCCGCCCCCCGCTTCTCCGCCACCCCGGCCGCCGTGGTGAGCGGCCCGGCGCGGCCGGGGGCGGACACCGAATCCGTGGCCCGCGACTGGGACGTACCGGGCCTGACCGGGAAAGGCTCCTGATGGAACTGTCCATGCTGCTCGACTACGCGGGCGACCCGCGCCGGGCCGCCGACGAGGCGGCGGCGCTGGAGTCCGCGGGACTCGACGCCGTCTGGGTCGCCGAGGCCTGGGGCTTCGACTCCCCGACCATCATGGGGTACTTGGCGGCCCGGACCGAACGGATGAAGATCGGCTCGGCCATCGTCAACGTCTACTCCCGCACCCCCGCCCTCATCGCCCAGACCGCCGCCGGACTCGACGCGATGTCCGGCGGCCGGGCCCTGCTCGGCCTCGGCGCCTCCGGCCCGCAGGTGATCGAGGGCTGGCACGGCAAGCCGTACGACAAGCCCCTCGGCCGCACCCGGGAGACCGTCGAGCTGTGCCGGCGCATCTGGCGTCGCGAGACCATCGACCACCACGGCATCACCGACATGCCCCTGCCCCCCGAGCGCGGCGGCCGGCACGGCAAACCGCTGAAGATCCTCACCCGCCCGGTCCGCGACCGGATCCCCGTCTACATCGCCTCCCTCGGCCCGGCCAACGTGGCCCTCACCGCCGAGATCGCCGACGGCTGGCTGCCCACCCTCTTCATCCCGGAGAAGGCCCGCGCCGTCTGGGGGAGCGCCCTCGCCGAGGGAACGGCCAAGCGGGCGGCGGAGCTCGGCCCGCTCCAGACCGTCGCCGGC
>NZ_JZWV01000329.1 GCF_000966975.1 Streptomyces katrae
CCGGCGCCTGCTGGCCATCGGCGAGGACGCGGCGAGCGCCCGCGACCTGGCCCGCCCGCAGATCGCCCTGTACGTCGGCGGCATGGGCGCCCCCGGCCGCAACTTCTACAACGACCTCGCCGTGGCCTACGGCTACGAGGAGGAGGCCCGGAAGATCCAGGAGCTCTACCTCTCCGGCCGCAAGCGCGACGCGGCCGCGGCGGTCCCCGACGAGTTCTGCGAGTTCATGACCCTCTGCGGGCCCGAGGGGTACGTACGCGAGCGCGTCGAGGCCTTCCGGGAAGCGGGCGTCACCATGCTCAACGTCACGCCCGTCGGCCCCGAGCCGGCCCGGCTGATCGAAACCGTCAAGAGCTGGCTCTAGGGGGGCCCATGCAACGCCGCATCTACGACGCCGACCACGAGGCGTTCCGCGAGACCGTCCGCACCTTCCTCACCAAGGAGGTGCTGCCGCACTACGAACAGTGGGAGAAGGACGGCATCGTCAGCCGCGACGCCTGGCGGGCCGCCGGCCGGCAGGGCCTGCTCGGCCTCGCCGTCCCCGAGGAGTACGGGGGCGGCGGGAACCCCGACTTCCGCTACGCGGCCGTACTCGCCGAGGAGTTCACCCGCGCCGGAGCCCCCGGCCTGGCCATCGGCCTGCACAACGACATCATCGGCCCCTACCTGACCTCGCTGGCCACCGAGGAGCAGAAACGCCGCTGGCTGCCAGGCTTCTGCTCCGGCGAGACCATCACCGCCATCGCGATGACCGAACCGGGCGCCGGCTCCGACCTCCAGGGCATCCGCACCAGCGCCGAGGACCGGGGAGACCACTGGCTGCTCAACGGCTCCAAGACCTTCATCTCCAACGGCATCCTGGCCGACCTGGTCATCGTCGTCGCGAAGACCACCCCCGAGGGCGGCGCCCACGGCCTGTCCCTCCTCGTCGTCGAACGCGGTACGGAGGGCTTCGAACGCGGCCGCAACCTCGACAAGATCGGCCAGAAGGCCCAGGACACCGCCGAACTCTTCTTCAACGACGTACGCGTCCCCAAGGAGAACCTGCTCGGCGAGCTCAATGGCGCCTTCGTCCACCTGATGACCAACCTCGCGCAGGAGCGCATGGGCATCGCCATGGCCGCCATCGCCGCCGCCGAACACCTCCTGGAGATCACCACCACCTACGTCAAGGAGCGCGAGGCCTTCGGACGCCCGCTCGCCAAGCTCCAGCACATCCGCTTCGAGATCGCCGAGATGGCCACCGAATGCGCGGTCACCCGTACCTTCCTCGACCGCTGCATCACCGACCACGCGAACGGCGAACTGGACCACGTCCACGCCTCCATGGCCAAGTGGTGGGCCACCGAACTCCAGAAGCGGGTCGCCGACCGCTGCCTCCAACTGCACGGCGGCTACGGCTACATGACCGAATACCGCGTGGCGCGCGCCTTCACCGACGGCCGCATCCAGACCATCTACGGAGGCACGACCGAGATCATGAAGGAGATCATCGGACGCTCCCTCCTCGGCTGAACCCGTCCCCTCGGCCGAACCCGCCGGCCCGGCCCCCGACTTCCGCCAGACCTCCCGAAAGGCAAGACCTGTGAGCACCGAAGCGTACGTGTACGACGCGATCCGCACCCCTCGCGGGCGCGGCAAGGCCAACGGCGCCCTGCACGGCACCAAGCCCATCGACCTGGTCGTCGGTCTCATCCACGCCCTGCGCGAGCG
The DNA here is from genome assembly GCF_000966975.1 of Streptomyces katrae. Taxonomy (GTDB): domain Bacteria; phylum Actinomycetota; class Actinomycetes; order Streptomycetales; family Streptomycetaceae; genus Streptomyces; species Streptomyces katrae. Next base: position 1,714 of record NZ_JZWV01000329.1, read on the forward strand.
CAACGCCGGCCTCGACCCCGCCACCATCGACGACATCGTGCTCGGAGTCGTCGGCCCCGTCGGCGACCAGGGCTCCGACATCGCCCGCATCGCGGCCATCGCCGCCGGACTCCCCGACACCGTCGCCGGCGTCCAGGAGAACCGCTTCTGTGCCTCCGGCCTCGAAGCCGTCAACCTGGCCGCCGCCAAGGTCCGTTCCGGCTGGGAGGACCTCGTCCTCGCGGGCGGCGTCGAGTCCATGTCCCGCGTCCCCATGGCCTCCGACGGCGGCGCCTGGTTCGCCGACCCGATGACCAACTGGGACACCGGCTTCGTCCCCCAGGGCATCGGCGCCGACCTCATCGCCACCATCGAGGGGTTCAGCCGGCGCGACGTCGACGAGTACGCCGCCCTCTCCCAGGAGCGGGCCGCCACCGCCATCAAGGAGGGCCGCTTCGCCGGCTCCGTCGTCCCGGTCACCGACCGCAACGGCCTGGTCGTCCTCGACCACGAGGAGTTCGTCCGCCCGGGCACCACCGCCGACACCCTCGCCAAGCTGAAGCCCTCCTTCGCCGACATCGGCGACCTCGGCGGCTTCGACGCCGTCGCCCTGCAGAAGTACCACTGGATCGAGAAGATCGACCACGTCCACCACGCCGGCAACTCCTCCGGCATCGTCGACGGCGCCTCCCTCGTCGCCATCGGCACCCGCGAGGCCGGCGAACGAAACGGCCTGCGCCCCCGCGCCCGCATCGTCTCGGCCGCCGTCTCCGGCTCCGAGCCCACCATCATGCTCACCGGCCCCGCCCCCGCCACCCGCAAGGCCCTCGCCAAGGCCGGCCTCACCATCGACGACATCGACCTCATCGAGATGAACGAGGCCTTCGCCGGCGTCGTCCTGCGCTTCGTCAAGGACATGGGCGTCTCCCTCGACAAGGTCAACGTCAACGGCGGAGCCATCGC
>NZ_JZWV01000330.1 GCF_000966975.1 Streptomyces katrae
CGCTCGGCCACCCGCTCGGCGCCACCGGCGCCATGCTGCTGGGCACCGTCGTCGACGAACTGGAGCGCCAGGACAAGCGCTACGGCCTCGTCACCCTCTGCGTCGGCGGCGGCATGGGCGTCGCCACCATCGTCGAACGCGTCTGATCCCGTCCTGACCCCTGGTCCCACCTCTGACACGGAAGTAGCGAACATGAGCGAGTCCACCACGATCCGCTGGGAACAGGACGAGACCGGCGTCGTCACCCTGGTCCTCGACGACCCCAACCAGTCCGCCAACACGATGAACCAGGCCTTCAAGGACTCCATCGCGGCCATCGCCGACCGCGCCGAAGCCGAGAAGGACTCCATCCGCGGCATCATCTACACCTCCGCCAAGAAGACCTTCTTCGCCGGCGGCGACCTCAAGGACATGATCGGGCTGCGCCCCGAGCACGCCCAGCTGGCCTTCGACACCGGCACCGCGATCAAGGCCTCGCTGCGCCGCATCGAGACCCTCGGCAAGCCCGTGGTCGCCGCCATCAACGGAGCGGCCCTCGGCGGTGGTTACGAGATCTGCCTCGCCTCCCACCACCGCGTCGCCCTCGACGCCCCCGGCTCCAAGATCGGCCTGCCCGAGGTCACCCTCGGCCTGCTCCCGGCCGGCGGCGGCGTCACCCGCACCGTACGCCTGATGGGCATCGCCGACGCCCTCCTGAAGGTCCTCCTCCAGGGCACCCAGTACAACCCGCAGCGCGCCCTCGCGGTCGGCCTCGTCCACGAACTGGCCGCCACCCCCGAGGAGATGCTGGCCAAGGCCCGCGCCTTCATCGACGCCAACCCCGAGTCGAAGCAGCCCTGGGACGTCCCCGGCTACAAGATCCCCGGCGGTACGCCGTCCAGCCCGCGCTTCGCCGCCAACCTGCCGGCCTTCCCCGCGAACCTCAAGAAGCAGCTGAACGGCGCCCCCTACCCGGCCCCGCGCAACATCCTGGCCTGCGCCGTCGAGGGCTCCCAGGTCGACTTCGAGACCGCGCTGACCATCGAGGCCCGCTACTTCACCGAGCTGGTCACCGGCCAGACCGCGAAGAACATGATCCAGGCCTTCTTCTTCGACCTCCAGGCCGTCAACGCCGGCCGCAGCCGCCCCCAGGGCGTCGAACCGCGCAAGGTCCGCAAGGTCGCCGTCCTCGGCGCCGGCATGATGGGCGCCGGCATCGCCTACTCCTGCGCCCGCGCGGGCATCGAGGTCGTCCTCAAGGACGTCACGCCCGAGGCCGCCGCCAAGGGCAAGGCCTACTCCGAGAAGCTGCTGGACAAGGCGCTCGCCAAGGGCCGCACCACCGAGGCCAAGCGCGCCGAGCTGCTGGCCCGCATCACCCCGACCGCCGCCGCGGCCGACCTGGCCGGCTGTGACGCCGTCATCGAGGCCGTCTTCGAGGACACCGCCCTCAAGCACAAGGTGTTCCAGGAGATCCAGGACGTCGTCGCCCCCGACGCCCTGCTCTGCTCCAACACCTCCACCCTCCCCATCACCGGCCTCGCGGAAGGCGTCGCGCGCCCCGCCGACTTCATCGGCCTGCACTTCTTCTCGCCCGTCGACAAGATGCCGCTGGTGGAGATCATCAAGGGCGAGCGCACCGGCGACGAGGCCATCGCCCGCGCCTTCGACCTGGTCCGCCAGATCAACAAGACCCCGATCGTGGTCAACGACTCCCGCGGCTTCTTCACCTCGCGCGTCATCGGCCAGTTCATCAACGAGGGCGTCGCGATGGTCGGCGAGGGCATCGAGCCCGCCTCGATCGAACAGGCCGCCGCCCAGGCCGGATACCCGGCCAAGGTGCTCTCCCTGATGGACGAGCTCACCCTCACCCTCCCCCGCAAGATCCGCAACGAGACCCGCAAGGCCTTCGAGGCCGAGGGCCGCCCCTGGACCGAACACCCCGCCGACACCGTCATCGACCGCATGGTCGACGAGTTCGGCCGCCCCGGCCGCAGCGGGGGCGGCGGCTTCTACGAGTACGACGAGAGCGGCAAGCGCACCCGCATCTGGCCGGGCCTGCGCGAGCACTTCGCCAAGCCGGACGCGGAGATCCCCTTTGAGGACATGAAGGAGCGCATGCTCTTCGCCGAGGCCGTGGACACCGTCCGCTGCCTGGACGAGGGCGTGCTCACCTCCGTCGCCGACGCCAACATCGGCTCCATCATGGGCATCGGCTTCCCGGCCTGGACCGGCGGCGTGATCCAGTACATCAACGGCTACGAGGGCGGTCTGCCCGGCTTCGTGGCCCGCGCCCGCGAACTCGCCGCCACCTACGGGGAGCGCTTCACCCCGCCGGCCTCCCTGGTGGCGAAGGCCGAGCGCGGGGAGACGTACGCGGACTGACCGGCCGGGCCCTGCCGGGCGGCGGACGCGGGACGGGGCCGTCCCCGGGGACGACCCGGGGACGGCCCCTCCCCATGTGACGAAGGCCGGGATGCGGCGGTGCCCGACGCGGCGCACCATGGACCGTGCACGTGTCCGGAGCCGGCCGTGCACCGCTGGGGGGAGCACCCGTTCACGTACCGAGAAACGGGGAGACCCATGAAGAAATCCCTGGTGGCCGCACTGGCCACCGCCACGCTGGCCATCACCCTGGCCGCTCCGGCGACGCCCGCGACCGCCGCCTCGGCCTTCTGCAACCAGACGACCCCGAGCACCTCGCTCGCCGCCTACAACAAGGACACCGGAGCCGTGGGCACCGGCACCCTGTCGGCCGGGCACTGGACGTTCGGGTCGAACATCAACGTCCCCGACGGGTACACGCACGGCGTCGCGAGCCGCGACTCGCTCCTGTTCTACAACGCCGACACGGGGGCCGGCGAGAGCGGGACCTTCAGGAACGGCAGGTACACCCGCGTCCAGACCTACAACAACTTCTCGACGGGGTGGACCCACGTCGTGGCGTCGGGCGACTCGGCCCTCTTCTACAACGCCGACAACGGCCAGGGCGGCACGGGCACCCTGAGGAACGGCCGCTACCACCACGTCCGCTCGTACGACAACTTCAGCACGGGCTGGGACTCCATCGCGGCCTCGTGCGACACGGCGGTCTTCACGAAGTCCGGCGAGGTCGGGTACGGGACCCTCACGGGCGGCGTCTACCAGCACGTGGGCGTCAGGGACACCGAGGACCTGGGGACCCTGGTCGCGACCAAGGACACGGTCCTGGCCCTGGAGAACACCGGTTCACAGCTCAAGTACCGCACCGCCCGGGCGACCAACGGCAAGGTCGGCGGCTTCCGCGACATCGGCACCTCGGGCGTGTGGGACGAGGAGGGCCGGACCAGCGACAGCCTGTTCTTCTACAAGACGGACGGCACCGCGTGGACCTCGACGCTCAGCGGGAACAACTACGCCAACGTCGGATCGCTCGCCAACGTCTCCTCCGACTGGTCGTTCCTCGCCGGCGGTGTATGAACCCTCAAGCATTCCCCCCCCGCGGGCGGCGTTCACCCGGTCTCCGAGGCGAACGCCGCCCGCAGTTCCTCCTTCAGCGACCGCTGGAACGCCGTGACCAGGGCCTGCACCACCATCGGCTGCATGTGGGCCGACAGCGCCTTCATCGACTCGATCTGCTCCAGATCGCTCTCGCCCTCGGTGAACGGCCCCCACACCTCGTCCCGGAACAGCGCCGTCAGCTCGTGCGCCGCCGTCCGCGCGTGCTCCAGCAGGATCCCCCGCGCCACCAGCAGCGTCTCGTGCGCGATCGGTACGTCGAGCAGCGCCACCCCCAGCCGCAGCAGGGCCAGGTCCACCCGGAAGCCCTCGCCGGCCTCCGAGAGCACGTTCATCGCCGCCAGTCGGCGCAGGTCCCCGTCCGACAGGGCGCGCCCGGCCCGCTTCTCCAGCTCCGCCCGCGACACCACCCGCGGCGTGTCCGGCGCCCAGGTCGCCACCAGCGCCCGGTGGATCGCCAGATCGTGCGCGCTCAGGTCGTCGGGGAGCGCGTCCAGGTAGCGCTGGATCGCCGACAGGGTCATCCCCTGGTGCTGGAGCTCCTCGATCAGCGCCAGCCGTGACAGGTGCTCCGGGCCGTAGTGCCCCACCCGACGGGGTCCGATCAAGGGAGGGGGCAAAAGGCCGCGCGTGCTGTAGAACCGTACGGTGCGGACGGTGACACCGGCCTTCGACGCCAGTTCGTCCACGGTGAGCATCGGCTCGGCCGCCCGGGGGTCGGTCATCGTCTGCGCCTCGCTCTCTGCTGCACGGCTTGGGTTCAACAGTATTGCTGTCGCACCAACGATGTGAAACGGCCAGGAGCTGCCCATGACCACGAACCTGCGACTGCCCGGACGTCCCGAAGACCTCACCCTGCCTTCCCTGCTCGCCCGCAACGCCGACGAACACCCCGACCTGCCCGCCCTGTCCTGGCGCACGGGGGACGGGGCCGGGTCCGGCGACGGGTCCGGGGGTGCCGCCTGGCAGACCCTCACCTGGAGCGAGGTCCGCGACCGCGTCGCCGTCCTCGCCGCCGGATACACCGCCCTGGGCGTCGCCCGTGGCGAGCACGTCCTGCTGATGATGGGCAACCGGCCCGAGCACTGGCTCAGCGACCTCGCCCTCGTCCACCTCGGCGCCGTCCCCGTCACGGTCTACGGGACCTCCGCGCCCGAACAGATAGCCCACATCGCCCGCCACAGCCGGGCCCGGCTCGCCGTCGTCGAGGGCGCCCGCGAACTCACCCGCTGGGCCCCGCTGCTGGACGACCCCGCCACCCCCCTCGAACGGCTCGTCGTCGCCGAGGCCGCCGAGGCGGGCCCGCACACCACCTACGCCTCCCTCTACGCGAGCGGTGTACGCCTCCACCGCGCCGGGGCCTTCGAGAAGGCCTGGCAGGAGTCCCGCCCCGAGGACCCCCTGACCGTCGTCTACACCTCGGGCACCACCGGCGACCCCAAGGGCGTCCGCCTCAGCCACCGCAACATCCTGCTCCAGTCCGTCCGCCTCGACCGGCACGTCGACCTCCCCGAGCACGCCGAACACGTCTGCTACCTGCCCTTCGCCCACATCGCCGAGCGGCTCCTCGGCATCTACCTGCCGCTCCTGCGCGCCGCGCACGTCCGGCTGGTCGCCGACCCCGCGGCCGTGGCCGCCGCGGTGCGCGAGCTCGCCGCCGGCGTACGGGCGGTCCTGGCGGGCCTTCCGGAGGAGCAGCGGCGCGCCATCGAGGGGGCCGGGGACGTGGCCCGCGCCCGGGCCGGCCACCGGGAGCGCGGCGAGGAGGTGCCGGCCGCGCTGGAGGCCTCGTACGCCGAGGTGAAGGAACGCGTACTGGATCCGTTGCTGCGGCGGGCGGGACTGGACCGGCTGATCTGGACGGCCAGCGCCACCGCGCCGATGCCGATCGACGTGGTCCGCTTCTGGGCGGGCTGGGGGATCACCATCATGGACGCCTGGGGCCTGACCGAGACCTCCGGCGTGTGCACCGTCAACAGCAACGGCCCGGGCGGCTTCCGGCTGGGCTCGGTGGGACGGCCGATCGAGGGACTGGAACTGAGGCTGGCGGAGGACGGCGAGGTCCTCACCCGCGGCGCGACCGTCTTCGAGGGCTACCTGAGGCCCGACGGCACGGTGGAGAGCGCCGCCGACGCCGAGGGCTGGTTCCCGACGGGGGACATCGGCCGGCTCGACGAGGACGGCTTCCTCTGGCTGACCGACCGCAAGAAGGAACTGATCATCACCTCGAACGGCAAGAACGTGGCCCCGGCCCTGGTGGAGAACACCGTCAAGGAACACCCGCTGATCGGCCAGGCCCTGGTCCACGGCGACGGCCGCTCCTACCTCGTGGCCCTCCTCGTCCTGGACCCCGAACTGGCCCCGGCCTGGGCCGCGGCCCGAGGCATCAGGACGGCCACCCTGGCGGAGCTGGCCGCCCACCCGGCGATCCTGGAGGAGACGGCCCGCGCGGTCGAGGCCGCCAACGCCCGCCTCAACCGCACGGAACAGATCAAGCGCTACCGCCTGCTGGCGGAGGAATGGAGCCCGGAAACGGGCGAACTCACCCCGACGCTGAAGCTCCGCCGCAGGGTGGTCCGGGAGCGCTACGGGGCCCTGATCGAGGGGCTGTACGAGGGGGAGTGAGGCAAGGGCCCGCCTTCGCCCCCCGCGAGGGGCAGGGGCGGGCCGGTACCTGCCGATGTCCGCTGTTCAGGGGCTGATGACATGATCGGCACATGACCAGTGAACCCCGCCCCTCCGGTGCCATGAGGTACGTCCTGTTCGATGTCGACGGCACGCTGGTGGACGCCCTGGACAATCAGCGCCTGGTCTGGCGGACGTGGGCGGAGCGCTACGGTCTGGACCCCGACGAGGTCCACCGGGTGGCCCTGCGAACCCGGCCGATGGAGACCTTCGCGCAGATCGCTCCGGACCAGGACCCCCACGAGTGCCTCGCCGCACTGCACGAGCTGGAGGACGAGGACGTCCGCACCGGCACCTACGGGGCTTTCGACGGCGCTCCGGAACTGCTCAGGGCCCTGCGGCCGGGGACCTGGGCACTGGTGACGTCGAACTACGAGCACCGGGTGCGCGGCCGGTTCGCACGCACGGGCCTGCCGGTCCCGGAGGTCGTGGTGGACGCGGCCGCCGTGGCGGAGGGCAAGCCGTCACCGGTGCCGTACCTGCAGGCGGCCGCGCGACTCGGCGCCCGGCCGGAGGACTGCCTGGTCATCGAGGACGCCCCCTCAGGGGTGCAGGCCGGGCTGCGTGCCGGGATGACGGTGTGGGGCGTCAACACCCCCACGGCGGTGGACGGCGTGCACCGCCACTTCGCCACCTTGCGCGAAGCGGCCGACGCCGTCCTCGCCTTCGCATCGGGCTCCCTCCCCGGCCGGCCGGAGCGGGCAGGGTGGCGCTGCTAGCGGCCCACCACCGGGTAGTGGTCCGAGAGGTTGGAGTAGGTGTACGACGTGCCCCAGCTGGAGACCGTCCAGGGGGTCGACTCCTCCTTGACGACGTTGTTCTCCCAGCCCGACGGGCGGGCGTTGCCCTTGCGGTAGAGGACGTAGTCCAGGTCCTCGCGGGGGTCCGTCGGGTAGCGGTAGTTGGCGATCGAGTTGAGCGCCGTGTCGAAGGAGTACGGGTGGCCCGTGCGCGCGTCGGCGGGGGCCAGGTCCAGGTCGGCGAGCATCGAGGAGTACTCCGCGCTGCGGGAGTCGACGTTCATGTCTCCCGCCACGATGACCTGTTCGCCCGCCGGGATGTTCTTGGCGTCCAGGAAGGCGTCTATCGCCTTGAACTGGCGGCTGCGCATCTGCGCCGCCTCGCCCGTGCCGCAGCCGGAGTCGGTGGACTGGGCGTGCGTGCCGACCACGTGCACCTTCGTGCCGTTGACGTCCAGGACCACGTACGCGAAGCCCTTGTTCGACCACCAGTCGGAGCCGCAGGCGTCCTTGTAGACCACCTGCTCCTTGCGCACGATCGGCCACTTGCTGAGGACCGTGACGCCGCCGTCCTCCGGGGTGGTGGAGGAGTAGGAACCGCCCGTCGCGTCCCATCCGCTCTTGCTGCGGCCCACGACCGGGGTCTGGTACGGGTACTGGGCGGAGGCGTTCGCCTTCAGCGCGTCCGACGCGCCGTTGTCGAAGGCCTCCTGGAGCACCACCACGTCGTGGCCCTGGAAGAAGGAGGCCTTGGGGATCTCGGCCGCCCGGTGGTCCTGGCCCCAGTTCGGGTACAGGTTCTTGCTCATCAGGAACGTGTTGTACGTCAGGACGCTCAGCCGGGGCGCGGAGCCGCTCCCGGCCGCCGTGGCGGCGGGTGCGGAGGCGAGGGCGAGGGCTGCTGCGGCGGCGGTCGCGGCAGCGGCCGTGGCGGCGGCGCGGCTGCGGTGCGAGATCTGCGGCATGGAGGTCTCCAGCATGTCCGGTGGAATCCTGCGGGGAAGATCGACGCCGTCATCCAAGCAGCCGCGGTTACTTCGGGGTAACACCCGTGACAAGACTTTCTGTCCGGGCCGCGACTTCTCGCACTCGCATAATTGACCTTATGAACCACACGGGTCACATAGCCCCCGGAAGCCCCGAAACCCCCGCCGGTCGCCTCGATCCCGAGCCTCCGCCGCCGGGCGGGGTGCTGTGGACCACCGCCGGGGACATCCGCTCCCTGCTGACGCTGCCCGCCGCCTTCACGATGCAGGTCGCCCACCCCGCCGTGGGCGCCGGCGTAGACCAGTACTCGGTCTTCCGCACCGACCCCTGGGGGCGCGGCGAACGCTCCCTGCGCTCGGTGATGCTGTGGGTCTACGGAGGGGACGAGGCCGCCGCCGAGGGGCGCCGGGTACGCCGCCTGCACAAGGAGATCCGGGGCACCGACACCCGGGGCCGGCGCTACCACTCCCTCGACCCCGCCTGCTACGCCTGGGTGCACGCCACCGGCTTCCCCGTCGCCCAGTACGCAGGGCGGTACCTGTTCCGCCGGATCACCCCCGCCCAGGAGCGGCAGATGTACCGGGAGTGGCTGCGGGTCGGCCGGATCCTGGGGCTGCGCGACCGGGACATGCCGCAGACCATCGAGGAGTTCTGGCCGTACTACCACCGGATGCTGGCCGAGGAGATCGAGCCGACGAAGGTCGCCCGGGAGCTGGTCGCCACCGACGCCGACCTGCCCCGCCCCGAGCCCGCCTCGCCGGCCTTGCGGCTGCTGCTGCGGCTCACCTGGCCGCTCCTGCGCACCGGCTACCTGCGCTTCCGCGCCTTCGTCACCGTCGGTTACATGCCGCCGGACGCCCGGGCCGCCATCGGCCTGGAGTGGACCCCGGCCCAGGAACGCCGCCTCCGGCGGTTCAGCACCGCCGTACGGCTCCTCGTACCCCTCCTGCCCGAACGGCTGCGCTACCTCCCGCAGGCCCGCGCCGCCCGGGCGCGGTGGCGCGCCGGGACCCGCTGAGGGGCCCCGGCGCGCGGGTCCGTGCGATGCGGCCGGTCCGTGCGATGCGGCCGGTCAGTGCTCGTGGATGTTGTTCGTCGCGGCGATCTTCTTCCAGGACTTCGGCTCCACGGCCGGCTTCGCCGGGGCCTGGGCGCGGGCGCCCGGCTTGGCGGCGGGGGCGCCGAAGGCCGGCTTGCCCGGGGTGTACAGCCAGGTGTCGAAGAGCTGGGCGAGCGGCTTGTTCGAGATCTTCTCCGCGTACCGGACGAAGTCCCCGACCTTGACGTTGCCGTAGGCCCGCTCGGTGGGCCAGCCCTTGAGGATCTGGAAGAACTTCTCGTCGCCGACCTCGTTGCGCAGCGCCTGGATGGCGATCGCGCCCCGGTCGTACACGGCCCCGTGGAACTGGTTCTCCGCACCCGGGTCACCCGGCTTGACCTGCCAGAACGGGTCCTCGGCCGGGCGGGTGTCGTACGCCCACTGGGCGAGCTCCTGCGCCGTGCCCTCGCCCTCCTTCTCCGACCACAGCCACTGGCTGTAGCGGGCGAAGCCCTCGTTGACCCAGATGTCCTTCCAGTTGTCCACGGACACGCTGTCGCCGTACCACTGGTGCGCCAGCTCGTGCACGACGACCGAGACGTTCGCGCCGTTCGCGAACTGGCGCGGGCTGTAGAACGGCCGCGTCTGGGTCTCCAGCGCGAAACCGGTGGGCACGTTCGGGACGTAGCCGCCCAGCGCGTTGAAGGGGTAGGGGCCGAAGACCGACTCCAGCCACTCCGCGACCTCACCGGTCCGCTCGACGCTCGCCCGCGCCGCGCCCGCGTTGTCACCGAGGTCCTTGCTGTACGCGTTGAGGATCGGCAGGCCGCTCGCCGTCTTGTCGGTGGTGATGTCGAACTTGCCGATGGCGAGGGTGGCCAGGTAGGTGGCCTGCGGCTTGTTGGAGCGCCAGTTGTAGCGGGTCCAGCCGAGCTTGGAGGTCTGCGACTGGAGGACGCCGTTGCTGATGGCCTGGGTGCCGTCCGGGACGTTGATCGAGATGTCGAAGGTGGCCTTGTCGAGCGGGTGGTCGTTGCTCGGGAACCACCAGACCGCCGAGTCCGGCTCCTGCGCCGCGATGCCGCCGTCCGGGGTGCGCTGCCAGGCGGACCAGCCGTCGATCTTGAACTCCGAGGGCTTTCCGGCGTACTTGACGACGACGGTGGCCTGCTTGCCCTTCGCCAGCGGCTGCGCGGGGGTGACCTCCAGCTCGTGCGCGCCCGAGGTGGCGAACTTCGCCTTGGCCCCGTTGACCCGGATCTCGCTCACCTTGAGGCCGAAGTCCAGATTGAAGCGGGACAGGTCCTGCTTGGCGGTGGTCAGGAGGGTGGCCGTGCCCTCCAGCAGGTCCGTCTTCGGCTGGTACTGCAGGCGCAGGTCGTAGTGGGAGACGTCGTAGCCGCCGTTCCCGCTCTCCGGGTAGTAGCTGTCGCCGATCCCCGGCGCGCCCTGGACGGAGCTGGCCGCCGACGCCGGGATCACCAGCAGGAGGGAGGCGGCCAGGACGCTCGGGGCGATCACTTTGCGGTACACGAAGAGCTCCAAGGGGTAGGGGAGACAGATCGGTTCGATCGGTTCGACGTCCGTCGTCCGTCGTTTGTCGTTCGTCATCCGACGTCCGGCGTTCGTCTTTCGACCGTATTCACCCGTGGCCGCTCAGGTCATGTCCATGGTCCCTGCTGTCACACGATCGCCATTCGGCCGTCACGATCACGGACCCGTCGGGTGCGCCGTCCGTGGGACGGAGGGCGGGGGAGTCCGTTCTGAGGCTTTCTCACACCCGTGGGACGGGGCGCAGGTTGGCGCGAATGCGCCCCGCCGCACGCCCCCCTCTTCACGGGCGGATCGGCAGGTCGGCGACCGCCGCCGGGGCCGGGTGCGCCCCGCCGGCCGCCCAGTGCTGCCGGGCCGGGGCGCGCGAGCTGCGCCGCAGCCGGCGGCTGACCTTCGCCCCTGGGAGGGTGGGCGGCATACCGACTAGTCGGTAAGGTGCACCCATGACCATCGACCCGCACGCCGCCCGCCACTGCTGGCACGCCGCCATCAACCCCCTCCACGCCACCAGTTACTTCTCCCCCGAGCTCTTCGAAGAGCTCGGCTCCCTCGGCGTCACCCACCGGGTGGCCGTCAACCTGGCCAGCCGCTCCGCGGCCATGGGCGCCGTCGGCCCCGGCACGGTCACGGCCACCTTCTACAACTACCGCCACGACCTCGTCACCCGGCACCTCCCCGCCGTCTGGGACACCACCACCCCCGAGCAGGTCCTCGCCGCCCGCCTCCGCGCGGCGGACCGGACCCTGCGCCGGCTCCTCGGCCCCGAGACCATCGCCTCGCCCGAGCTCGCCGAAGCCGCCGACCTCGCCATACGCGCCACCGAGGCCTGCACCCGGCACGGCCGGACCCTCTACGCCGCCCACGCCGACCTCCCCGTTCCCGAAGAGCCGCACCTGCGGCTCTGGCACGCCACCACCCTCCTGCGCGAGCACCGCGGCGACGGGCACCTCGCCGCCCTCCTCATCACCGGTCTCGACCCGCTGGAGGCGCTCGTCAGCCACACCGCCACCGGACGCGGCATGACCGCGAAGTGGATCAAGAGCATTCGCGGCTGGGAGCAGTCCGACCTCGACGCCGCAGCCGACCGGCTCCGCGCCCGCGGGGTCCTCGACGCCGACGGGGAGCTCACCGAGGAGGGCCGCGCCCTGCGCGAGCGGCTGGAGACCGAGACCGACCGGCTCGACGCCGCCCCGTACGAGCACCTCGGCGCGGACGGCGTGGCCCGGCTCCACGCGCTCGGCGGGGCCGTCGTCCGGCAGGCCATCGCCGCCGGGGCCTTCCCGGCCGACCTCTTCGGCAAGGGCTGACACAAGGGCTGACGCTTGGGCTGAGGGATGGGCTGAGGGAAGGGGAGAGGAAAGGGCCGAGGGCTCCCCGCCGCCGTCACCGGCACCTGCCACAATTGGCAGCCTTCCACGCACACGCACGAAGGCACGAAGGCAGGCGGGACCGCAGTGACGACGATGTCCATCGAAGGCAGGATCGCCGAGGAGCTCGGCGTACGGGAACGGCAGGTCAAGGCCGCCGTCGAGCTGCTCGACGGCGGCTCCACCGTGCCGTTCATCGCGCGCTACCGCAAGGAAGCGACCGAGATGCTCGACGACGCCCAGCTGCGCACCCTGGAGGAGCGGCTGCGGTACCTGCGCGAGCTGGAGGACCGCCGCGCGGCGATCCTCGACTCGGTGCGCGAACAGGGCAAGCTGGACGCCGACCTGGAGGCCCGGATCAACGCGGCCGACACCAAGGCCCGGCTGGAGGACATCTACCTCCCCTTCAAGCCCAAGCGACGCACCAAGGCCCAGATCGCCCGCGAGGCCGGCCTGGAGCCGCTCGCCGAGGGGCTGCTGGCCGACCCCTCCGTCGAACCGGCCGCCGCCGCGGCCGCGTTCGTCGACGCCGCCAAGGGGGTCGCCGACCCGGCGGCCGCCCTGGAGGGCGCCCGCGCCATCCTCACCGAGAAGTTCGCCGAGGACGCCGACCTCATCGGCGACCTCCGCGAGCGCATGTGGGGCCGCGGCCGCCTCGCCGCGAAGGTCCGCGAGGGCAAGGAGGAGGCGGGCGCGAAGTTCTCCGACTACTTCGACTTCGCCGAGCCCTTCACCGCTCTCCCCTCCCACCGCGTCCTCGCCATGCTGCGCGGCGAGAAGGAGGAGGTGCTCAGCCTGGAACTGGAGCCGGAGGAGCCCTCCGAAACCCCGGGGCCCTCCACGTACGAGGGGCTCATCGCCCGCCGCTTCGGGATCGCCGACCGGGCCCGCCCCGGCGACAAGTGGCTGGCCGACACCGTCCGCTGGGCCTGGCGCACCAAGATCCAGGTCCACCTCGGCATCGACCTGCGGACCCGGCTGCGCGCCGCCGCCGAGGACGAGGCCGTACGGGTCTTCGCGGCCAACCTCCGCGACCTGCTGCTCGCCGCCCCCGCGGGCACCCGCGCCACCCTCGGGCTCGACCCCGGCTTCCGCACCGGGGTGAAGGTCGCCGTCGTCGACGCCACCGGCAAGGTCGTCGCCACGGACGTGATCCACCCGCACGTTCCCGCCAACAAGTGGGACCAGTCCCTCGCCACCCTCGCCCGCCTGGCGAAGGAGCACGCCGTCGAGCTGATCGCCATCGGCAACGGCACCGCCTCCCGCGAGACCGACAAGCTCGCCGGGGACCTCATCACCCGCCACCCCGAGCTCGGCCTCACCAAGGTGATGGTCTCCGAGGCCGGTGCCTCCGTGTACTCGGCCTCCGCCTTCGCCTCGCAGGAACTGCCCGGCATGGACGTGTCGCTGCGCGGCGCCGTCTCCATCGCCCGCCGCCTCCAGGACCCGCTCGCCGAACTCGTCAAGATCGACCCGAAGTCCATCGGCGTCGGCCAGTACCAGCACGACCTGTCCGAGGTGAAGCTCTCGCGCTCCCTCGACGCCGTCGTCGAGGACTGCGTCAACGGTGTCGGCGTGGACGTCAACACCGCCTCCGCGCCCCTGCTGTCGCGGGTCTCCGGCATCAGCGGCACCCTCGCCGAGAACATCGTCGCCCACCGCGACGCGAACGGCCCCTTCCGCAGCCGCAAGGGCCTCAAGGACGTGGCCCGCCTCGGCCCCAAGGCGTACGAGCAGTGCGCCGGCTTCCTGCGCATCCGCGGCGGCGACGACCCGCTCGACGCCTCCGCCGTGCACCCCGAGGCCTACCCCGTGGTGCGGGCCATGGGCAAGAAGGCGGGCGGAGAGGTGGCGGCGCTGATCGGCAACACCTCGGTCCTGCGCTCCCTGCGCCCGGACGAGTTCGTCACCGAGGCCTTCGGCCTGCCCACCGTCACCGACATCCTGCGCGAGCTGGAGAAGCCGGGCCGCGACCCCCGCCCCGCCTTCAAGACGGCCAGCTTCAAGGAGGGCGTGGAGAAGATCGGCGACCTGGCCCCCGGGATGGTCCTGGAAGGCGTCGTCACGAACGTGGCCGCCTTCGGCGCCTTCATCGACATCGGCGTCCACCAGGACGGCCTGGCGCACGTCTCCGCCCTGTCGAACACCTTCGTCAAGGACCCGCGGGACGTAGTGAAGCCGGGCGACATCGTCAAGGTCAAGGTCATGGACGTGGACATCCCGCGCAAGCGGATCTCCCTCACCCTGCGCCTGGACGACGAGGCCGGCGCGGAGCGCGGCGGGGCCGGAGCGCCCCGCCAGCGCGAGGGGCGCCCGGAGCGCCCCGCCAGCGCGAGGAGCGCCGCGGCGGCGGCCGTCCCCCGCAGCAGCGGGGCCAGGGCCAGGGCCAGGGGCGCGGCGAGGGCCGGAACCAGGGCCGGCACGGCGGCCAGGGCGGCGGCGGAGGCCAGCGCGCCGGGCCGGGCTCACCGGCGGCGGGCAGGAGGACCGCCGCAAGCGGTGACCGGGGCACGGTGGTGACGGGAGCACGGCGGGCGGGGTCGGCAGCCCTGGCCGGATAAGGACCACGCGCAGGTGCCGTCCTTGCCAACTCCCGCACGTGATCTGTAGGCATGGTGGAACGCCCGTTCGTCTCGCGCGGACGGGCGTTCCGCGTTTCCCCTCCGGGACCGCACTCCCGAGGCCGCCTCAAGGCACAGGACATCATGCCGATACCCACCCACGCCTACCGACGCTGCCCGAGAAAGGGTCCGAAGAGGGAACACATGCCCTACCGGAATCTCAGCCTGCGCAGACGCTGCGAGATGATTCTCGGTCACATGGATCTGACGCACCCGTTCTCCCTGGACACCCTGTGCGCCCGCATAGCCGACCGGCGCGGCCGTCCGATCCGGCTCCACCCGCTGCCCCGCGAGGCCGCCGAATCCGGCGTCTGCGGACTGTGGGTGGGCACCGACACCGTGGACTACGTCTTCTACGAGGCCCACACCACCCCGCTGCACCGCGAGCACATCATCCTCCACGAGCTGGGCCACATCCTCTTCGGCCACCACTCCCTGGAGGGCGAGGAGATCGACGGGCAGACCCCCGTGGTCCTCGGCCGCACCAACTACACCACCCGCCAGGAGCAGGAGGCGGAGATGCTCGCGAGCATGATCCGCATCCACACCTCGGGCACCGGCCACCCCCGGACCGCCCCGGGCCCGCGGGGCGCCCTCGCCCGGCTGGAGTCCGCCATGGGCATGGGGTACGAGCGGGGCCGCCATGACGGCGGCTGAACTCGCGGCCTTCGGCGACGGCCTGGCGGTCCCCAGCGTGGTGTGCCTGTGGATCGCCATCCTGCTGCGCGCCCCCGGCGCCCTGCGCTCACCGCAGCAGCGCGGGCTCTGGCTCGCCGTCGCCACCGCGGCCGCCGCCATGACCCTGAACCTGCCGGACGTCGTGGCGTACGCCATGAGCCGCGAAGCCTCGTACGCCCACACCATCGGCCTCGTCCGCAACCTCATCGGCGTCCTGTCGGCGGGCGCCGTGCTCTACTTCGTGGCCGCCGCCACCCGCGGGCGCCGGCTCCAACTCGCCTCCTGGGTGGGCACCGTGGTCTGGCTGACCACGCTCGTCGTCCTGGACGCCGTCTCGCCCGAGCACGGCACGCACACCATCCCGGTCTCCGGCGACCCCGTGCCGTCCCTGCCGTACTGGCTCGTGCTGATCTCCGCCCACCTGATCGCCAACACCATCTGCGTGTACGTGTGCTGGCGCTACAGCCTGCGCACCGAGAGCCGCGGACTGGCCGCCGGGCTGCGGCTGTTCGGCCTGGGCACCGGCCTGGCCTGGGTGTTCTGGTTCGCGTACCTCCTCAAGGCCCTGTTCGCCAGCACCTGGGCGATGCCCGCCCTGCCGCTGCTGATGAACCTGCACGGACTGCTGCGCGCGGCCGCGATCCTGGTGCCCACCCTCTTCACCCTGCGCCACGCCCTCGCCGACACGGCCACCGCCTGGCGGCTGTGGCCGCTGTGGCGGGACCTGGTCCAGGCCGTCCCGTACGTGGTCCTCTCCCGGCCCCGCGCCGGCCGGGTGCTGGAGCTGCTCTGGCCGCCGGTCCCGCGCAACATGCTCGTCTACCGCAAGGTCATCGAGACCCGCGACGCGATCCTGATCCTGGGGGAGTACGTGGCCCCCGGCGTGCCCGAGCTCGCGCGCGGCCACGTCGCCGGCAGCCGGATCCCCGAGCGGTGGCACACGGCGGCCGCACTGGCCTGCGTACTGAAGGAGGCCCGCCGGGCCAAGCTCGCCGGACTGCCGGGCCGGCCGGCACAGGCCCCGGCCCTGGAACTCCCGGCCGTGATGCAGATCTCCGAGGAGGGCGGCGGCCTGCGGGACGAGGCCCGCTTCCTGGTGGACGTCGCCCGGGCCTACGCCTCGCCCGAGACCTCCGCCTTCGCCCCGGCCACGGGCACCGCGTGAACCGCTCATACCGCGTGACCGCGTGAGCCACCGGCACCCGTCCGCAACCGTGAGCCACCGGCACCCGTCCGCAACACCGAGGAAGTGAAACCCCCTTGACCACCACCGTTCTGATCACCGGCGCCAGCGCCGGCCTCGGCGCCGCCTTCGCCCGCGGCTTCGCCGCCAAGGGCTGCGCCCTGGTCCTCGTCGCCCGGGACAAGACCCGCCTGGAGGCCCTGGCCGCGGAACTCGCCCGGGACTTCGGGACCGTCTGCGAGGTGCTGCCCGCCGATCTCCTCGACCCGGCCGGCTGCGGGGCAGTCGCCGACCGGCTCGCCGACACCGCGCGGCCCGTCGACGTCCTCGTCAACAACGCCGGCTTCGGCCTGCCCGCCCCCTACCCGTACAGCCCCCTTGAGGACGAGGAGCGGATGCTCGACCTCCTGGTGAAGGTCCCGCTCCGCCTCACCCACGCCCTGCTGCCGGGCCTCCGCGAGCGCCGCCGGGGCGCGGTCCTCAACGTCTCCTCGGTCGCCGGACTGCTGCCGACCGGGACGTACGGGGCGGCGAAGGCCTGGCTCACCGCCTTCAGCGAGTCGCTCCGGATCGACATGGCACCGTACGGGGTCCGGGTCCTGGCGGTGGCGCCCGGCTTCACCCGCACCGAGCTCCACCAGCGCGCCGGGATGGACGTCAGCTCCCTGCGGGACGGCGTGTGGCTGGAGCCGGAGGCGGTGGTGGCCAAGGCCCTGCGCGATCTGGCCCTGCGCCGCCCCGTCAGCATCACGGGCCGCCACTACCAGGCGTACGCGTTCGCGGCCCGCCACCTCCCGCGCGCCTTCGTGGCCGGCCGCATGGCCCGCAAGCGCCGGGCCCCGGGCGATCCGGCGGCCCGCTGAGG
>NZ_JZWV01000331.1 GCF_000966975.1 Streptomyces katrae
GCTGAGGACCGGTTTGGGAGCCCGGCGCCCGGGCAGCCGCCGAACGAGGGGGGCGGCGGCCCGGGGGGCGGGAGGAGGACCTGTCATGGACGAGCAAGGCGGCGCCGGAGGCGTCCCGCTCCACGGCGACGACGACCCGCAGCGGCAGCGCAAACCCCACCCGGAGCGGTCCGCGTCCGGGCCTTCCCGGCCGGCGGAGGCACCCGGCCCGGTCCGGCGCGAGGACACGGACGAGGCCAGCCGCCTCGACCGCCCCGCGCCCCCGGACCCCGAGCCGCCGCCCAGGCGCGGAGGCCACGGCGGAGGTCACGGCTAGGGGGCGACGGGCCCGGAGCGGCGGGTCAGAGCTCGGTGACCTTGCCGGCCGCGACCTCCAGGCGGCGGGTCACGTGCACCGCGTCCAGCATGCGGCGGTCGTGCGTGACCAGCAGCAGGGTGCCCTCGTAGGCCTCCAGGGC
>NZ_JZWV01001739.1 GCF_000966975.1 Streptomyces katrae
CTTCCCGCAACTGACGAGATTGTGGGCCCACGGGGACTCACTGGTGGTGCCCTGCCACATTGCGCGCATCAGTTCCAGCTGCATGTGCAGCGCGGCCCCGGTGGCGTAGAGACCGAGCGTCAAGAACTTGGAGTCCGGGGTGGTGTGCTTCGAGAGCGGAAGCTCGTTCAGGGTGGGCCGGAACTGGTCGAGCCCTTCGCAGGCCGCGTTGACCTTGTCGCGTAGGTCCTGGGTGTCCGAACTGGCGGCGAAGGCGTCCGGGTCGGGGTCCTTCGCGAACCGCTGGAACAGGTGGTCGCTGGTCTTGATCACTTGCAGGAGCGTGGTGACGTCACCGAGGAACTTGGCCATGTCGTCGCGCACGGACTGCTCGGCCATCTGCTCGACCAGGAGCTTGTCCAGCGCGTTCAGCTGCTTGGTCAGCTCGGTGCCGAAGTCGGTGGCCCTCGGCGGAAACAGCAGCTTGAGTCCGGCGGAGATTCCGCCGAGGACACCGCTGGCGATCATGCCCGGCTCGCCGCCGGCGATGGCCACCGTGGCCAGCAGCGACAGATAGCTCTCGAGCACCTGCAAGGAGCGCTGGGTCTTGGCATCAGTGTCGATTAGTACGGTGCCCTCCGCAGGCGCGGCGTCGCGCTCCAACCGGTCGGCGTCCTGGTCTGGCG
>NZ_JZWV01001740.1 GCF_000966975.1 Streptomyces katrae
ATACAGTTCACGCCCCATACCCAGCTGCTGACTGCCCTGGCCCGAGAACAGGAACGCCGTGCGTGCTCCGGTCGCCGCCGTGCGGCCCCGTACGAGGTCCGCCGAGGGTTCGCCCTGGCCCAGTGCGGCCAGGCCCGCGGCCAGTTCCTCGGTGGTCGTGCCCAGCACCACCGCGCGGTGGGGCAGGGCGGTGCGGGACTCGGCCAGGGAGAGGGCCAGGTCGGCCGGGGTGAGCCCGGGGTGGGAGCGGGTGTGGGCGAGGAGGTTGCGGGCCTGCTCGCGCAGGGCCGTCTCGTCGCCGGCCGACAGCGTCCAGGGCAGGCAGCCGCGCCGGGCGTCGGGGGCCGTCGGCCGGGACCCGTCCTCCTCGGGCTCCGCCGGTGCCGCCGGGGCCTGTTCGATGATGGTGTGGGCGTTGGTGCCGCTCACCCCGAAGGAGGAGACGGCCGCCCGGCGCGGCCGGGCGGGGTCCGTGTCCGTCCAGGTCACGGGCTCGGTGAGGAGCCGGACCGCGCCCGCCGACCAGTCGACGTGCGGGGTGGGCTCGTCCACGTGGAGGGTCTTGGGCAGCAGGCCGTGCCGGAGCGACAGTACGGTCTTGATCACGCTCGCCAGGCCGGAGGCGGCCTGGGTGTGGCCGATGTTGGAC
>NZ_JZWV01001741.1 GCF_000966975.1 Streptomyces katrae
CCGGCGCGGCCATCGCCGCCGTCAACGGCCCCGAAGCCGTCGTCCTCTCCGGGACCCGGGAAGCCGTCGAAGGCGTCGTGGCACTGCTCGCCGCTCAGGGCGTCAAGGCGAAGGCCCTGCGCGTCAGCCACGCCTTCCACTCCCCCCTCATGGACCCCATGCTGGAGGAGTTCCGCACGGCCATCTCCGGCCTGGACTTCCACCAGCCGGCCATCCCCTTCGTCTCCGCCCTCAC
>NZ_JZWV01001742.1 GCF_000966975.1 Streptomyces katrae
CCCTTCGTCTCCGCCCTCACGGGCGGCCTCGTCACGGACCAGATCGCCCATCCCGACTACTGGGTGAAGCACGTCCGCGAAGCCGTCCGCTTCCACGACGCCATCCGGACGCTGGAGGCCGAAGGCGCCACCACCCTCCTGGAGTTGGGCCCCGACGCCGTCCTCACCGCCATGGCCCGCCCCTGCCTCACCAGCGACAGCA
>NZ_JZWV01001743.1 GCF_000966975.1 Streptomyces katrae
CCGGGGCCGCGACGAGGTGCGGAGCCTGACGGCGGCGGTCTCCGATCTGCACCGCCACGGTGTGGACCTGGACTGGGAGGCCCTCTGCGGGATGTCCGTCGACTGGGACACCTTCTTCGCGGAGTCCGGTACCTCCCGCGTCGACCTGCCCACGTACGCCTTCCAGCGGCAGCGCTTCTGGCTGGAGGACAGCGGGCCGCAGGCCCCGCAGGACGTGGAGTCGGTCGGTCTCAAGGCGGCCGACCACCCGTTGCTCGGTGCCGCGATCGCCCTGCCCGATTCCTACGGGGTGATGTTCACCGGCCGGCTCGCGGCCCGGGCGCAGGCCTGGCTCGGTGACCACCGGGTGATGGGCAGGCTCGTGGTGCCCGGCGCGGCCGTCGCGGAACTCGCCGTGCGGGCCGGTGACGAGACCGGCTGCGGCTTCCTGGACGAGCTGACGCTGGAAGCCCCCCTCGTCCTCCCCGAGGACGGCGGCGTCCAGCTGCGCGTGCTGGTCGGGGAGGCCGCGGACGACGGGCGGGGGCTGCGCCAGGTCACGGTGTTCTCGCGGTCGGAGGACGCCCCCGAGGACACCCCGTGGACCCGGCACGCCACCGGTTCGCTGGCCCCCGGGGGTGCCGCTCCCGGGGAGGGCCTGACCG
>NZ_JZWV01001744.1 GCF_000966975.1 Streptomyces katrae
GCTGGGGTGCGGGAGCGCAGCAGCCGCCCTCGGACGTCTCGTCGGTGTCCGGCTGGTCGAAGAGGCCCGCGCCGCCGCATACGCCGGTCTCGGGGAGGACGAGTTCGACGCGTTCGGCGGATGCGTGGTCGCCTGCGATGGCGGCGACGACGGAGCGGACCTGCTCGTAGCCGGTGAGGGCGAGGAAGGTCGGGGCGCGTCCGTAGGACTTCATTCCGACGAGGTAGATGCCCTGCTCGGGGTGGGAGAGCTCCTTGACTCCGTGGGGGTAGACGGTGCCGCAGGAGTGCTGGTTGGGGTCGATCATCGGGGCGAGTTCGGTGGGGGCCTGGAGGCGCTCGTCGAGGCCGAGGCGGAGTTCGTCGAGGAAGGTGAGGTCGGGGCGGAAGCCGGTGAGGACGATGACCTCGTCGACCGGGTCCAGGCGGCGGCCGTCTTCGGCGACCAGCACGAGCTGTTCTCCGTGGCGTTCGATGGATTCGGTGCGGAAGCCGGTGATGGCGTCGGCGTGGCCTTCGTCGACGGCGGCCTTGGCGGCCAGGCCAAGGGCGCCGCGGGCGGGGAGTTGGTCGGCGGTGCCGCCGCCGAAGGTGGAGCCGGAGACGCCACGGCGCAGGATCCACGTGCTGTGCGTGCC
>NZ_JZWV01001745.1 GCF_000966975.1 Streptomyces katrae
GTGCGTGCCCGCGCCGTCGGTCGACTTCGCGAGGTCGGCGAGCGAGGCGAGGGCGGTGAACGCGGAGGCACCGGAGCCGATGACGGCGGTGCGCTTGCCGGCGTACCAGGCTCGGGTGGCGGGGTCGTTCAGGTCGGGGACGCGGTAGGAGATCCGGTCGGCCGCCGCGCGCTCGCCGAGGGCGGGAAGGCCGTCGCCGCCTGCGGGGCTCGGGATGGCCCAGGTGCCGGAGGCGTCGATGACCGCATGGGCGAGGATCTTCTCTTCGTGGCCGTCGGCATAGGTGACATGGACGGTGAAGG
>NZ_JZWV01001746.1 GCF_000966975.1 Streptomyces katrae
CGGGCACGCGCAGGCCGCGGCGGGCGTCGGCGGTGTGATCAAGATGGTGCAGGCGATGCACCACGGCGTCCTGCCGCGCACGCTGCACGCCGACGTGCCCTCCTCCGGCATCGACTGGTCGGCGGGAGCGGTGGAGCTGCTGACGCGGGAGCAGCCGTGGCCGGAGACCGGCCGGGCCCGCCGCGCGGGGGTCTCCTCCTTCGGGGCGAGCGGCACGAACGCCCACGTGATCCTGGAGGCCGCACCCGAGCCCCTCCCCGCGCCCGGCGGCGAGCCGGTCTCGGGGCCGGTCCCGGTGGTGCTGTCGGGGCGTTCCGCCGAGGCGCTGCGGGCGCAGGCCGGGCGGCTGCTGTCGTTCCTGGAGGCCCGGGCCGATCTGGGCCCGGGCGAGGTGGCGCACGCGCTGACCCGCCGGGCCGAGCTGGAGCACCGCGGGGCGGTCGTGGCCCGGGACCGCGAGACGCTGGTCCGCGGACTGACGGCGCTGGCCTCGGGCGAGCCGGACCCGGCCGTCGTCTCCGGTCACACGACCGGGCGGGGACGGCCGGCGGTGCTGTTCACCGGGCAGGGCAGCCAGCGGCCCGGCATGGGACGCGAACTGTACGAAACCTTCCCCGCCTTCGCCGCCG
>NZ_JZWV01001747.1 GCF_000966975.1 Streptomyces katrae
GTCTCGCGGCCAGTGTTCTGCAGCAGCGCTCCGAGGTTGTTCATGGCGTTGGCGTCTCCGGCGTTGGCGGCGCGTTCGTACCAGGGTTGCGCCTCGGTCTCGCGGCCGGTGTTCTGCAGGAGCAGGGCGAGGTTGTTCATGGCTCCGCTGCTTCCGCCGTCGGTGGCTTTCCGGTACCAGGTTTCTGCTTCGTTGGTGCGGCCGGTGTTGGCCAGCAGCAGTCCGAGGCCGTGCATGGCGTTGATCTGTCCGGTGTCGGTGGCTTTCCGGTACCAGGTTTCTGCTTCGTTGGTGCGGCCGGTGTTGGCCAGCAGCAGTCCGAGGCTGTACATGGCGTCGGTGTGTCCGGCGTCGATGGCTTTCCGGTACCAGGTTTCCGCCTCGTTGGTGCGGCCGATGTTGGCCAGCAGCAGTCCGAGGTTGTGCATGGCGTCGATCTGTCCGGCGTCGGCGGCTTTCCGGTACCAGGTTTCTGCTTCGTTGGTGCGGCCGATGTTGGCCAGCAGCAGTCCGAGGTTGGTCATGGCGTCGGTGTGTCCGGCGTCGGTGGCTTTCCAGTACCAGGTTTCTG
>NZ_JZWV01001748.1 GCF_000966975.1 Streptomyces katrae
CTTCTGCCTCGTCGATGCGGTCAGCCTCTTTCAGCAGCCGCGCGAGGCTGAACATGGCGTCGGAGTCGCCGGCTTCGGCGGCCCGTTGGAGGTGCTGCTCGTCGGTTTCCGACGCCTCCGCTGCCGGCACGGGGGTGGGCCCGGGTGCGAGGTGGGCGGTGCGCAGGCGTGCGGCGACGTCCTTGGCGGTGAGGGGACGGCCGGCGGGGTCTTTGGCAATAAGGGAGGTGATGAGGTTGTCGATGTCGGACGGGATTGCGGGCCGGTGGCTGCTGGGCGGTTCGGGAGTGGTCGACAGATGCATGGCGATAACGGCGTACGCGGAGTCCGCGGTGAACAGGGGGCGCCCGGTCAGGAGCTCGTAGAGGCTGACGCCCAGGGCGTACAGGTCGCACGAGTGCGTTGGTGTCTGTCCGCTGAGCTGCTCGGGAGCCATGTAGTGAGGGCTGCCGAGCAGCGCTCCGGTCATGGTC
>NZ_JZWV01001749.1 GCF_000966975.1 Streptomyces katrae
GCAGCGCTCCGGTCATGGTCAGGCCGATCGTGCCGTCCTGGAGCTGGGCGATCCCGAAGTCGCAGATCTTGACGGTGCCGTCCTCGAGCAGCATGAGGTTGGCCGGCTTGATGTCGCGGTGGACGATGTTCTGGGTGTGGGCGGCGGCCAGCCCGTCGCACACCTGGGCGCCGTACTCCACCACCTGCTCCAGGGGGAGCCCGCCGGGGTGGTCCTCACGCAGGACCGTCGCGAGATCACGGCCTTCCAGGAACTCCATGACGAGGAACGGAGAGACTTCCACCTGCCCGTCGGCGCTCGTCTCCCGGTGCTCGCCCAGGTCGTGGACGACGGCGATGTTGCGGTGGTTCAGCCGGGCGGCTGCTTCGCCCTCACGGCGGAAACGGGCCAGGACCTGGGCGGCGAGCCGGTCGTCACGCAGATGGGAGGTGAGCACCGTCTTGATCGCGACGGTACGGCGCAGCCTCAGATCGGACGCCGCCCACACCTCGCCCATGCCGCCGTGCCCCAGCCGGCTGTCGAGCCGGTAGCGGCCCGCTAGCTCCATCCCCCTGTACATGCAGGTCAACGTATGCGACTCGCCCGCGACGCGGCAAGAATCCTCCGAACCTCGGCGGAGTCTTCCGGC
>NZ_JZWV01001750.1 GCF_000966975.1 Streptomyces katrae
TGTATAAGAGACAGCTTCCGGCCGCATCCGCCGGCCCGCTGCCAGGAGTACGCGCACCGCCGTGACACCGCGACCGGTCCGCTGCGCAGGTCGGCTCCGGCCGGTCCCGGTGTGTGCTCTCGGATGTGCCGGGGGCCGGTCAGGGCGGGATCTCGTTGACCAGCATGCGCAGGGTCAGGCTGTGCTTCCCGGGCGGCAGGGCCTCCATCGCGGTGGTGGCGTGCGCGACACCGCCCGCCTTGTCGCCGGACCGGGTGAGCATCAACCCTCGGTGGAGCTCCAGATGCGTTGCGAAGCGGGGCAGGGTCGCTGCGAAGCGGGGCAGGGTCGCGGGGATGGCTTTGTTGGTGAGTTGGGGCTCTGGTCCACTTT
>NZ_JZWV01001751.1 GCF_000966975.1 Streptomyces katrae
TAGAGCTTGCGAAGTCCACTGAGCACCCTTTCGAGCAGCGTTACGTCCGGCGTTCCGCCGGCCTCTCCATTGCCCGGCTGGTGGATCGCCACCATGCCGGCCTCCGCCAGGTCGGCGACGAGGATGCGGGCCACACCGAGCGGCATCGACAGCAGGGCGGAGACCTCCGCGACCGACTTCACCTCGCGGCACAGGGTGCAGATCCGCTGGTGCTCCGGCAGCAGGCCGGACAGGTGCATCGGGTCGGCCGTCGTGCTGACCAGCGCCTCGATGGCGAGCTGGTAGCGCGGGCGGGTCCGGCCGCCGGTCATCGCGTACGGACGCACCAGCGGCTGATCGCCTTCCGAGTACGAGTCTTCGTACGCATCGGGGTAGGCGGGGGGCGGGGTCATTGATCCTCCGGGCTGGACAGCAGTGGTCAGCGTGCCGTCTGACGGGGCGGCCGGTGGGGGGGACTTGATGACGGCCTTCGGGGGTACTGGGGTTCCGGGACGCGCGGTCCCGGCCCTCCCGGCCGGAAGTACCGTCCGGCCGGGAGAGGGGGTGTCAGGTGAGCAGGCTTCCCTGGAGCTCCGCGCGCAGGTCCGGGGTGAGGACGTTGCCCGCG
>NZ_JZWV01001752.1 GCF_000966975.1 Streptomyces katrae
GGCTGGGGCTGGGGCGGCCGGAGCTGGCGCGGGTGGCCCAGTACGCCGAGAACCACTTCGCCGGGGTGCCGTGCGGGGTGATGGACCAGATGGCCTCGCTCTGCTGCACCGGGGGCAGCGCCCTGCACCTGGACAGCCGCAGCCTGGAGGTCCGGCAGGTGCCCTTCGACCTCGCCGGGCACGGGCTGCGGCTGCTGGTGCTCGACACCCGGGTCAAACACGACCTGGCCGACGGGGCGTACGCCGCCCTGCGGGCCGGCTGCGAACGCGCGGCGCGGCTGCTGGGCCTGCCCGCCCTGCGGGACCTCGCGGCGGCGCAGCTGCCCGGGGCACTGTCGCGTCTCCCGGCGGAACTGGTGCCGCTGGTCCGGCACGTGGTCACGGAGAACGCCCGGGTCGAGCAGGCCGTGGCCCGGCTGGCGGACGGGCGGCCCGAGGCGCTGGGACCGGTGCTGACGGAGGGGCACGCCTCGCTGAGGGACGACTACGGGGTCTCCTGCCCGGAGACGGACCTCGCGGTGGAGGCCGCGGTGGCGGCGGGGGCGCTGGGGGCCCGGATGACGGGCGGCGGCTTCGGCGGCTCGGTGATCGCCCTGGTCCGGTC
>NZ_JZWV01001753.1 GCF_000966975.1 Streptomyces katrae
CCTCCACACCGCCTTCGCCCACCGCGCCTCTTACCTCACCCCGGGCGAACCCGACACCCTCCCCTGGCTTTCGCACTCCACCATCGAACTCACCCGCCCCGGCACCCGCGCCCTCGCCCTGTGGGCCACCTTGCACCACCTCGGACGCGACGGCGTCACCGCCCTGCTCCAGCACTACCTGACCCTCGCCGACCACCTGCGCGAGAAGATCACCGCCAACTCCCGTCTGGAACTCGTGGCCGGCGGCCCCTGGCCGGTCGCCTGCTTCCGCCTCACCGACACCACCGCAACCGGGCCCGAAGCCGACGCCCTCCACACCCGCATCGCCCACCACGTCCAGACCGCCGGACGCGCCTACCTCGCCACCGTCACCGTTGACGACCGCACCGTCCTGCGCGCCTGCCTGTGCAACTACCGCACCCGCGAAAGCGACCTCGACCTGCTCCTCCGCGAAGTCCTCCACGCCGCGGACTCCGACCGAACACCCACCCGGTGAACGACGAGTGATCACCCATCAGCCCCGGGCCATCTCGCCGGCCAGGACCAGGTGAGCTGCTCGACGGCCGCCGCGACCAGATCCGGAAACGCATCCTGGATC
>NZ_JZWV01001754.1 GCF_000966975.1 Streptomyces katrae
GGAAACTCATCCTGGATCAGGGAACCGCGCCGGGACTGAAGCAGCACCCGCCCGCCCGGCCCGGCCGGAGTGAACAGCAGCGCGCGGTGACCGTCGAACTTCTACTCAAAGGCCACCCCGGCCCGCAGCACAGCTGGCCCTGGGAGCGCTTCGGCGGCCTGCGCCAGCATCGGCTCCACTGGCAGCCGGGGGTGGCGGGCCCGGGGCCTGCCACGGCCCGGCTGGTGGGGGTCGTCAGCCCTGGACCAGGGTGTGTG
>NZ_JZWV01001755.1 GCF_000966975.1 Streptomyces katrae
CCCTCGCCCTCCCCTGACACCCCTTCCAGGGCGGCCCCGCACATCCGCAGGGCCGCCCTTTCGCATGCCCGGCCCCCCTCCCCACCCATTTCGTTAGCAAAACCCAAGCGTGGCGCCCACACAGACCCCAGAACGTTAGTAAAGTCCCTCTCATGACTTCGCCCTCCTCCCCGAACGACCGAGAGAAGGTCGTCTCCAAGCTCCCCCCGTGGCTCCGCCAGGAGTTGAAGATCCGCACCGCCCAGCTGCGGGTCGACATCCAGGACGCCGTCCACCAGGGCATCGCCCACTGGAGCGCCCTCGCCTCCGCCCCCTCCCCCGTCGACACCTCCGGCGCCGAGTCGTT
Organism: Streptomyces katrae; assembly: GCF_000966975.1. Lineage (GTDB taxonomy): Bacteria > Actinomycetota > Actinomycetes > Streptomycetales > Streptomycetaceae > Streptomyces > Streptomyces katrae. Next base: position 347 of record NZ_JZWV01001755.1, read on the forward strand.
CTCGACGTGGCTGCCCGCCGGCCAGTGGGAGTCCTTCCGCACCGGCTCCAAGGACCGCGGCGTCTCCCTCATCCAGGGTCTCGCCCAAGCGGTGCACCTCTGGCTGGAGATGAACCCGGCCCCCACCGTCCAGCGTCCCTCGGTCGTCCGCCGCATCGTGGTGTGCAACCAGAAGGGCGGCGTCGGCAAGACCGCCATCACCGCCGGCACCGCCGAGGCCCTCGCCGAGGACCTGTCTCTTAT
>NZ_JZWV01001756.1 GCF_000966975.1 Streptomyces katrae
CCGAGGACCCCTCGACGCTGCACCCGGTCCGCGTCGCCCGCCAACTGGCGAAGCTCGCCGACCCGGCGGAACCCGTGAGCGGCCACCCCACCAACCCCCTGGACCTGGAAGACCTCCCGGGCCTGGGCATGCGCGTCCTGCTCGTCGACTTCGACCCCCAGGGCCACCTCACCAAGCAGCTCGGCCAGCAGCCCCTCCCCATCGGCGGCGACAGCCTCACCTGCCACATGGCCGGCGAGGCCAAGGGCCCCCTCCAGGACCTGATCGCCCCCATCCAGCACGACCGGCTCGGCGACCG
>NZ_JZWV01000036.1 GCF_000966975.1 Streptomyces katrae
GCCGTGGTCGCCGTACTGGCCGCCGGAGGCGTCACGTACGCCCTGACCTCCGCAGGCGCGGGCGGCGGCAAGAAGACGCGGACCACCGCCACACCGCCGGCCGCCGCCCCCGACTCCCCGGCCCCGGGCGAGCTGCCCGGCACCGCGAGCCCGGGCCCGTCCCCGTCCCCCTCCCCGTCCCGGACGGGCCCCTCCGCCACGCCCTCGAAGAAGCCCGGGACGGCATCGCCCTCGGCCGCCACCGCCAAGCCGGGCCCCGTGCCGACGGGCTGCGCCGGCTGGACCCACAAGGACCCCAAGCCCGGCACCTACGGCTTCATATCCGGCGACCACCACCTGCTGGCCGCGCCCTACCAGCAGTGCGCCCAGGGCGCCCTGGTCAAGAGCGGAACGAAGCTCTGGTACCACTGCTACATCGTCAACTCGTACGGGAACCAGTGGACGTTCGTCCGCGTGGACGGCACCAACCAGACCGGGTGGCTCTACAACCGCGACCTCACCGGACAGAAGGGCTCGTCCCCCGCGTGCTAGCCCTCCGCCCCCCGGCCTAAGCTGCGCCCATGGAGTCCTACACCATCGGCCAGGCGGCCCGGCTGCTCGGCGTCAGCGTCGACACGGCCCGCCGCTGGGCCGACGCCGAGCGCTTCCCCACCCGCCGCGAGGGCACCCGCCGCATGGTCGACGGCCCGGACCTGGCCGCGTTCTGCGTCGAGGCCGCGCAGGAGGCCGCCGACGGCGTCGAGGCCCCGCACACCTCGGCACGCAACGCCTTCCCCGGCATCGTCACCGGCGTCAGGCTCGGCACCGTCGACGCCCAGGTGGAGATCCAGGCCGGCCCGCACCGCATCGTCTCCCTGCTCACCCGCGAGGCCGTGGAGGAGCTGGGCCTGGAGGTGGGCTCGCGGGCCACGGCGCGGGTGAAGTCGACCAGCGTCTTCGTCGACCGCGGCTGAGCCAGGTCGGGGCGGGCCCCGTGGCGCGGCGGTGGCAGACTGGCCGCTGATCCGCCGAAGGGAAGTACCGCGTTGTCCATGTTCAGCAATCTGCGCCGGGCCGTGCGCCGCGGCTACCGGCGGGCCGTCGACCTCAGCCACCCGGCCCGCTCGCCGCTCGGCAGCGCCGTGGTCAACTGCGTGGTCTACCAGGACGGCATCCGCCAGGACGGCTGCGCCGAGGTCGAGGAGGCGTTGCGCCGGGTCCGCAAGACCGGCGAGGGCTTCGTCTGGATAGGCCTGCACGAGCCCTCGCAGCTGGAGCTCGCGGGGCTCGCGGAGCTGCTCGGACTGCACCCGCTGGCCGTCGAGGACGCCGTCCACGCCCACCAGCGGCCCAAGGTGGAGCGCTACGACGACACCCTCTTCGCGGTGTTCAAGACCGTCCGCTACGTCGAGCACGAGGAGCTGACGGCGACCAGCGAGGTGGTGGAGACCGGCGAGCTGATGGCCTTCGTCGGCGAGGACTTCGTCATCACCATCCGGCACGGCGGCCACGGCACCCTGGGCCCCGTCCGCGAGGCCCTGGAGGCCGAGCCGGAGCAGCTGGCGAAGGGTCCGGCGGCCGTGCTGCACGCCATGGCGGACCATGTGGTGGACGACTACGTGGCCGTCACGGACGCGGTGCAGAGCGACATGGACGCCGTGGAGACGGCCGTGTTCAGCGAGCACGGCGGACGCGGCGACGCGGGCCGGATCTACCAGCTCAAGCGTGAACTCCTCGAACTGCGCCGGGCCGTGGCCCCGTTGGGGCGGCCGCTCGAACACCTCGCCACGCAGCCGATACCGGTGATCCCGCCGGAGGTCCGGGCCTACTTCAGGGACGTCGCCGACCACCTGACGCGGGCGACGGAGCAGATCGCCGCGTACGACGGCCTCCTCGACTCCATCCTCCAGGCGCACCTGGCGCAGGTGACGGTGGCGCAGAACGAGGACATGCGGAAGATCACGGCATGGGCGGCGATCGTGGCCGTGCCGACGATGGTGTGCGGGGTCTACGGCATGAACTTCGACCACATGCCGGAGCTGCACTGGACGTACGGCTACCCCCTGGTCCTCGCGGTCATGGCGGTGGCCTGCTACGTCATCCACCGGGGCTTCCGCCGCAACGGCTGGCTCTGATCCCGCCCCCCGCCCGGCGAAAACCGATGGCGTGGACGACCCCTCCCCGCATTAGGGTCCGGCTGTCGGAAGACGGATCGGATCAGCGCGAACGGGCGGGTCAGGCATGGCGGAACAGGCAGTGGCGGGACAGGCTGGGGCGGAGCTCACCGGCGGGCGGGTACGGCTGGAGCCGTTGGACCACCGGCACCACGACGGGCTCTGCGAGGCGGTCCGCGACGGCAGCCTCTGGGAGCTCGCGGTCACCCTCGTCCCGCACCCCGACGACGTACGCGGCTTCATAACCGACGCCGTCGCGGGGCGCGAGGCGGGCACGGAACTCGCGTACGCGACGGTGGACCTCGCCACGGGCCGGATCGCCGGCTCGACCCGGCTGATGAGGATCGACACCGCCAACCGGCGCCTGGAGATCGGCTGGACCTTCCTCGGCCGGACCTGGCAGCGCACGGGTGTGAACGCCGAGGCCAAGCTCCTCATGCTCACCCACGCCTTCGAAGAGCTCGGGATGAACCGCGTCGAGCTGCTCACCGACGTCCGCAACGCCGCCTCCCGCGCCGCCATCGCCCGCCTCGGCGCGACCCAGGAGGGGATCCTGCGCCGGCACATGGTCATGCGGGACGGCCATGTGCGCGACACGGTGGTCTTCTCGCTCACCCGGCCCGAGTGGCCCGCCGCGAAGCAGGCCCTGCGCGAGCGCCTGACGGCCCGCCAGGAGTCCTGAGCCGGGTCCTTCCGAGGGGTGTCCTCCGCCTTCCCCATCTGGTAGGAAAGTTTCCTAACGGAACAGGGAAGGCTCAACCCCCCTACGGAGGCCTCGTGTTCACCACCCCCCGCGCCGTCATGGCCGTCGGCGCCCTCCTCGGCGCCACCCTCCTCGCGGTCCCGGCGGCGGCCCAGGCCGTGCCCGCCGCCCCCACCCCGCAGGCTGCCCGCGCCCGCGCGGCGGCCGGTCTGGACGACCCGGCGAAGAAGGACATCGCCATGCGGATCGTCTCCAGCGCCGAGAACTCCTCCCTCGACTGGAAGGCCCAGTACAAGTACATCGAGGACATAGGCGACGGCCGTGGCTACACCGCCGGCATCATCGGCTTCTGCTCCGGCACCGGCGACATGCTCGACCTCGTCGAGTACTACACCCAGGTCAAGCCCGGCAACGTGCTGGCCAAGTACCTCCCGGCCCTGCGCAGGGTCAACGGCAGCGACTCCCACTCCGGCCTCGACCCCAACTTCACCAGGGACTGGGCCAAGGCCGCCCAGGACGCCGAGTTCAAGAAGGCCCAGGACCACGAGCGCGACCGGGTCTACTTCGACCCCGCCGTCAAGCAGGGCAAGTCCGACGGCGTCGGCACCCTCGGCCAGTTCATCTACTACGACGCCATCGTGATGCACGGCGACGGCGGCGACGCCACCAGCTTCCGCAGCATCCGCAAGCGCGCCCTGGCCAAGGCCAAGCCCCCGGCCCAGGGCGGCAACGAGACCACCTGGCTGAACGCCTTCCTCGACGCCCGCGTCTGGGCGATGAAGCAGGAGGAGGCGCACAGCGACACCAGCCGCGTCGACACCGCCCAGCGCGTCTTCCTCAGGAAGGGCAACCTCAACCTGAACACCCCGCTTGACTGGAAGGTGTACGGGGACTCGTACCACATCGGCTGACCCGGGGCCGCTGAGCAGCCCAACTCCCTTTGAAACCAGGGATGTTGGCTTTATTCGGTTGGCTCGAAGTGGCTTGAGGGCGTCGCCCCGAGGGCATAACCCCGGCCGGCCCCGTTTTTCAGGGGAGGGGCCGCAGGTTCCGTCCCAAGGGGGGACTCGTGAACTACTACCTCGACGTCATCAAGCGGTACGCCGACTTCCAGGGCCGCGCCCGCCGCCAGGAGTACTGGATGTTCCTCCTCTGGAACATCCCGATCGTGATCGTCCTGACGATCCTCGACTACGCGCTCGGCAGCTACCCGGTGATCACCTGGATCTACACCCTCGCCGTCTTCCTCCCCTCCCTGGGGGTCTCGGTCCGCCGGCTGCACGACACCGGGAAGTCCGGCTGGTGGTACCTCGTCAGCCTCATCCCCTTCATCGGTTTCATCTGGATGATCATCCTGATGGCCACCGAGGGTGACGCCGGGCCGAACGCGTACGGCCCCAGCCCCAAGCAGATCGCCGCCTGATACGCCTCCGGGCGACCCGTACGCCACAGCGCCGTCACCGGCTCGTCGCAGCCGGTGACGGCGCTGTGGCGTGCCGGGGTGACACGCGTCTCGCTCGGGTTGCGGCAGGGGGCTGTCCTGACCGGGCCGATCACGAGATATCTTGATGTCGAGCAATGTTGCAGACGAGAGACGCAGACTGTGGAGCGGAGCATCCGGTGACTGACTCGACCATCATCTACACGCACACTGACGAGGCCCCGGCCCTCGCGACGTATTCCTTCCTGCCCGTGGTGCAGGCGTACGCGTCGACGGCCGGTGTGAATGTCGAGACCCGTGACATCTCCCTGGCCGGTCGGATCATCGCCGTGTTCCCCGAGTACCTCGAGGAGGGGCAGCGCATCGCCGACGCCCTCGCCGAGCTCGGCGAGCTGGCGAAGACCCCCGAGGCCAACATCATCAAGCTGCCCAACATCTCGGCCTCGATCCCGCAGCTGAAGGCCGCGATCGCCGAGCTCCAGGGCCAGGGCTACGCCCTTCCGGACTACCCGGACGACCCGAAGACCGACGAGGAGCGCGAGATCCGCGCCCGCTACGACAAGGTCAAGGGCAGCGCCGTCAACCCGGTCCTGCGCGAGGGCAACTCCGACCGCCGCGCCCCCGCCTCGGTGAAGAACTACGCCAAGGCCCACCCGCACCGCATGGGTGCCTGGAGCCCCGAGTCGAAGACGAACGTCGCCACCATGGGCGCGGACGACTTCCGCTCCACCGAGAAGTCCGCCGTCATCGCCGAGGCCGGCTCCCTGCGCATCGAGCACGTCGCCGCCGACGGCGCCGTCACCGTCCTGCGCGAGTCCGTACCGGTCCTCGCCGGCGAGGTCGTCGACGCGTCCGTCATGCACGTCGACGCGCTGCGCACCTTCCTCAACGACCAGATCGAGCGTGCCAAGGCCGAGGGCGTCCTGTTCTCGGTGCACCTCAAGGCCACCATGATGAAGGTCTCCGACCCGATCATCTTCGGCCACGTGGTCCGCGCCTTCCTCCCGAAGACCTTCGCCCGCTACGGCGAGACGCTGGCCGCCGCCGGCCTGTCCCCGAACGACGGCCTCGGCACCATCCTGAACGGCCTGGGCGCCCTCGCCGACGGCGACGCGATCAAGGCCTCGATCGACGCCGAGATCGCCGAGGGCCCGGCCCTCGCGATGGTCGACTCCGACAAGGGCATCACCAACCTGCACGTCCCGTCCGACGTCATCGTCGACGCCTCGATGCCGGCCATGATCCGCACCTCCGGCCACATGTGGGGCCCGGACGGCGCCGAGGCCGACACCCTCGCCGTCCTCCCGGACAGCAGCTACGCCGGCGTCTACCAGGCCGTCGTCGAGGACTGCCGCGCCCACGGCGCGTTCGACCCGGCCACCATGGGCTCGGTGCCGAACGTCGGCCTCATGGCCCAGAAGGCCGAGGAGTACGGCAGCCACGACAAGACCTTCGAGATCGCCGCCGCGGGCACCGTCCGCGTCGTCGACGCCGCGGGCAACGCGCTCATCGAGCAGGAGGTCGCCGCCGGCGACATCTTCCGCGCCTGCCAGACCAAGGACCTGCCCATCCAGGACTGGGTCAAGCTCGCCGTCACCCGCGCCCGCGCCACCGGCGCCCCGGCCGTGTTCTGGCTCGACGAGACCCGCGCCCACGACGCGCAGCTGATCGCCAAGGTCAAGACGTACCTGGCCGAGCACGACACCGACGGTCTCACCATCGAGATCCTCTCCCCGGTCGAGGCCACCAAGTACTCCCTGGAGCGCATCCGCCGCGGCGAGGACACCATCTCGGTGACCGGCAACGTGCTCCGCGACTACCTGACCGACCTCTTCCCGATCCTGGAGCTGGGCACCAGCGCCAAGATGCTGTCGGTCGTCCCGCTGATGGCGGGCGGCGGCCTCTTCGAGACGGGCGCCGGCGGCTCCGCCCCGAAGCACGTCCAGCAGCTGGTCAAGGAGAACTACCTGCGCTGGGACTCGCTGGGCGAGTTCTTCGCGCTGGCCGCCTCCTTCGAGCACCTGTCCGCCACCACGGGCAACGCCCGCGCCCAGGTGCTGGCCGACACCCTGGACCGCGCCACCGGCACCTTCCTCAACGAGGACAAGTCGCCGACCCGTCGCCTCGGCGGCATCGACAACCGCGGCAGCCACTTCTACCTCGCCCTGTACTTTCTACCTCGCCCTGTACTGGGCGCAGGAGCTGGCCGGCCAGAGCGAGGACGCGCAGCTCGCGGCGGCCTTCGAGCCGCTCGCCAAGACGCTGGCCGAGCAGGAGGAGACCATCGTCTCCGAGCTCGTCGCCGTCCAGGGCTCCCCGGCCGACATCGGCGGCTACTACCAGCCCGACCCGGCCAAGGCCGCGGCCGTGATGCGTCCGTCCACGACGCTGAACCAGGCCCTCGCGCTCCTGGGCTGACGCCCCGGGCGCCAGACGGCAGCGGTACGGGTCCGCCCCGGCCGGCACACCACGCCGGCCGGGGCGGACCCGTATCCGTACCCCCTAGAGGCGGTGGACCCGGCCCTGGCCGACGGCCAGGGGGTGGCGGCCCGCCGCCAGGATGCGCACTCCCGGCGCCGCGGCGAGCAGCCGCCGCAGCCACGCCAGCGCCTCGGGGGAGAGCCGGTCGCTGTCGTCGAGGACCAGCAGCATGTCCCGTTCGGCGAGCCAGGAGGCGGCGTCCGCCGTCCCGCAGGGCGGCAGGAAGGGCATGCCGGGCAGGCGGCCCAGCGCGGCCACCAGGTCGCGCACGCCGCCCCCCTGGAGGGACACCACGGCCGCGCCGTCGCAGAAGTTGGACGAGATCCGGCGCGCGATGTCCCGCACCAGCAGGGCGCGCGGTTCGCGGAAGCGGCCCGTGACGGTCAGCACCCGGCCCCGCCGGACGGCGGTGAGCAGGACCGACAGCTCGGTGGACGTGGCCGGTAAGGTTCCGGCCGCCCCGTCGGACCGTGCGGGTCTGGAATCCCCCATCATCACGATGCCCCCCATCGCATGCGTGACCGGTGCGGCAGCTGGGATGGTTCGAGCCGCGTGACGACGATTATGCGCCACTTCACGCGGATGACCAGGGGAATGTCGCATTCCGAGACGGCTTCCGTGGGCCGGGGTTCAGCCGATCCCCTGCCGGTCCGGCTGGAGGGCGAACGCCGCGCGCTGCGGGGTCGCCGCCGTGGTGTGGACGGCCTCCTCCAGCAGGTCGCGGTGGCGCCGTACGGGCTCGCGCCGGTCGGGCGGGGCCAGCCGCTCCAGGTCGTCCAGGCAGGCCGCGATGCGCCGGGTGACCTGGACCGAGCCGATCCCGTAGTCCCGAACCTCCGTGAGGCCCAGGTCCAGCAGCTCCGGCCAGCTCGGCAGGGTCTCCACCAGCCGCACCGCGCCGTCCGCGTCCCGGTGGTACGCCCGCCCCAGGGGCTGGCGGGCGAGGGCGGTCAGCAGCACCTGGATCCGGTCCAGGGCCTGTACCGCCGTCGTGGGGTCGTTCACCGCGGGGGACAGGGCGCGCGAGGCGATGTCGGCGAGCTGGCGGATCCCGAAGGCCAGGTCCTGCTCGGTCGTCCGTTCCACGCCCAGCTCCAGCGCCGCCTGCAGGTCCGCGTCGGACGGCGCCGGCCCGCCCGTGACCCGGAACAAGGGGGCGTGCGGCACCAGGTAGTCCCCGATCCGGGGGACGAGGTGCACCACGAGCCCGTCCCGCGCGGCGAGGGCCACCAGCCTCGGCACGTCCACGGCCTGGAGCACCCCGGGTCGCCACACGTGCCCGACCGTCGTGCCCCCCGGGTCCGCGCCCCGCTCCCCGGCGTCCCCGGCCGCGGCGCGCGCGGGCCCGGCGCTGTCCCGGATCAGCCGCAGGCTCTCCTGGCACACCCGGTCCATCACGTACGTGACCCTCATCAGCCGGATGGTGGAGTGCACGTAGACGACGAACAGGGCGAGGCTCAGCAGCAGGAAGCCCATGGTGAGCGAAGAACCCAGGTAGGGCACGACGACGTCGCTGCCCTCGCCGGCCGAGCCGTACTCCTTCTGCACGCGCAGGGTGTACAGGAAGGTGCACAGGAAGGTCCCCAGGGTCAGTTTCGTGACCCTGCTCTCCACGTAGATGCGCAGCACCCGCGGCGAGAACCGGCCCGCCGCCATCTGGAGCGCGACCAGGGTGATCGAGAAGACCACGCCGATGAACGTCAGCATCGCCGAGCTGACCGCGGCCACCGCCGTCCTGGCCGCCGACCCGAAGTCCGCGGCCGTGCGCAGGAACCACAGCCCGGACAGGTCCACACCGGTCCAGCGGGCGTCGAGGTCATGGATGAGGGAGTCGGCCCGGACCACCACCGCGGCCAGCACCCAGCCGATCAGCAGGCCCGCGAACGGCACGAAGAGGAAGGAGTTGCGCATGCGTTTGCGCAGCCTCGGGAACACCCCTCGGCGGCGCCGCACCACGGTCATCGGCATGGACGCCAAATTAGCCCCGGCAAAGCGGTCTTCGTAGTTCCTGTGGTCGCGGTGACGTACGTGCCGCGGCCCTTCACCGGGCGAACGGTTGTCCGTAACGCGGGGATCGGCTCTACTGCTGTGCAGCCCCCGGCGGGGCGCGTACCTGGGAGGGGCTCGACGATGACAGCGGACCGGCTGGCCAACGGGCCTGCGCACAGGCCCCCTTCGCACCGGCGCCGCCCGTGGCCGCGGGGGAGCAGGGCGTTGCCGGCGCTGCTGCTCTCCGTGTTCCTGCTGGTCGGCGTCGGCGCCGCGACGGGCATCGCCTGGGACCCGTTCCCCTCCGCTCGGACCCGTTCCCCTCCGGCGCCCCCACCCCGGCGGCCGCCCCCGGGACCGGCGCACCCCCGTCCGCGACGCCCGCCGGCGCCCTCCCCTTCGACCTGCCCGGACCGGCCGCCCTGCGCTCCGGCCAGGCCGGCCGGAAGCTGGTGTTCGCCCACTACTTCACCCCGTACCCGCTCTCCCTGGACAACGCGGGCGCCGACGCCGACTACTACACCCGCAACTACCTCGACCCCGCGGGCGAGAACGGCAGGCACCAGCGCTACGGGGGCCTGCTCCGCGACCGCCCCCTGCCCGTCCCGCCGAAGGACGGGGACTGGGAGTACGCCAACCTCCAGCAGGAGGTGCGCACCGCCCGGGACGCGGGCATCGACGGCTTCACCCTCGACCTGCTCTCCCTCACCGGCAAGAACTGGGAACGGGCCCAGCAGCTGATGCGGGCGGCCCACGCCGTGGACCCCGCCTTCAAGATCGTGCCGATGCCCGACATGACCGCCCTGGACACCGACGACCCCGCCGTCCTCGCCGGAGCCGTCGCCACCCTCGCCGCGTCGCCCGCCGCCCACCGGCTCGCCGACGGCCGCCTCGTCCTGTCCCCGTTCAAGGCCGAGCAGAAGGACCCCGCCTGGTGGAGCAGGGTCATCGACACCCTCAGGACCCGGTACGGCATCCGGACCGCCTTCGTCCCCCTCTTCCTCGACCTCGACGCCCATGCCGCCGCCTTCGCGCCGATCAGCCACGGGTTCTCCGAGTGGGGCAGCCGCAGCTACACGGGCCAGGAGGGGGCCGCCGCCGACGCCCGGCGGGCCCACGACCTCGGCAAGATCTGGATGCAGCCGGTGTCCGTCCAGGACGCCCGCCCCAACCAGGGGATCTACGACGAGGCCGGCAACACCGCCACCCTGCGCTCCACGTGGACCCACGCCATCGAGGACGGCGCCGACTGGGTCCAGCTGACCACCTGGAACGACTACTCCGAGGGCAGCCAGTTCGCGCCGTCCCTGCACAACGGCCACGCCTACCTGGACCTCTCCTCGTACTACCTGACCCGCTTCAAGACCGGCCGCTGGCCGCGCATCGTCCGCGACACCCTGTACCTCACCGCCCGCACCCAGTTCGCGGACGCCGGCCCGACGGGCGCCCAGTCCCTGCTGATGTCCCTGCGCAAGGGCAGCGCCCCCGCCCGCGACACCGTGGAGGTGCTCAGCTTCCTGACGGCGCCCGGGACCGTCCGCACCGCCGTCGGCCGGACCACCCGGGAGTACGGGGCACCGGCCGGCCTCCACGCCGAACTGCTCCCGCTGGGACCCGGCATCAGCTCCGCCCGGCTGCTGCGCGACGGCGGGGCCCCGGCGGAGGTGGAGCTCCCCTATCCGGCGGACCGCACGGTGCCGGTGCAGGACCTCCAGTACTACGCGGCGACCAGCGGGCGGCCGGGGTGGGCACAAGGGAGGTGAAACCGGGCGCTGGAGGGGCGCCGCCAGGCCAATCCCGCCCAAGCGGCCCTTTTCCCCGCCCCGGTCCACCCGCATGCTGCGGCTGCGGGCCCACGAGGCCACGCGCGCCCGCCCGTCCCCCGACCCGGAGGCATCCGTGACCGACCCGACCGCCCCCTCCGCCTTCCCCGGCGGCCCCGCCCTCTTCCGCCTGGACCCCGCCGTCGCACACCTCAACCACGGCTCGTACGGGGCGGTCCCGCTGCCCGTCCAGGAGGCCCAGGAGGCCCTGCGCGCCCAGGCCCACGCCGATCCCGACGCCTTCTTCAACGGGGTCTCCGAGCGGCTCACCGCCGCCCGGGGCCGGATCGCGGCACGCCTGGGGGCGGACCCGGACGGCCTCTCCTTCATCTCCAACGCCACCGAGGGCGCCAACCTCGCCCTCGACGCGATCCCCCTCGCCGAGGGCGACGAGATCCTGGTCACCGACCACGGCTACGGCACCGTCGTCGAAGCCGCCGCCCGCCGGGCAAAGGTCACCACCGTGGCCCTGGACCCCCGCCTCCCCGACGAGGACGCCGTACGGGAGGCCGTACTGGCCGGGGTCACGCCCCGCACCCGGGTGGCCGTGCTCGACCACGTCAGCTCGCCCACCGCACGCCTCATCGCCGGCCCCCGGCTCCTCGCCGAGCTCGCGGAGCGCGGGATCACCACCGTCGTCGACGGCGCCCACACCCCCGGCATGCTGGCCGAACCGATCGCCGCCGGCGCCGACTTCTGGTTCGGGAACCTGCACAAATGGGGCTACGCCCCCTCCGGCAGCGCCCTCCTCGCCGTGGCCCCCGCCCACCGCGCCCGGGTCCGCGCCCTCAGCCCCTCCTGGGAGGACCACCGCGGCTTCCCGCTCTCCGTCGAGTACCGGGCCACCTTCGACTACACCGGCTGGCTCGCCGCCCCCGAGGGCCTCGACCTCCTGGAGCGGCTCGGCGCCGACCGGGTCCGCGCCCACAACAGCGCCCTGGCCGGCTACGGCGCCGAACTCCTCGCCCGGATCCCCGGGATGACCGTGCTGCCCCACACCCCGGGCCTGGCCCTGCGCTCCCTGCTGCTGCCGCCCGGCGTGGCCGAGACCAGGGAGGCGGCCACGGCACTGCGCGAGGAACTCGCCGCGAAGCTCCGTATCCGGGTCCTGGTCTGGCCCCGGCCGGGCGGCGGCGGGCTGCGGGTCTGCGGGCAGGTCTACAACCGGGCCGAGGAGTACGAACGCCTCGCCGAGGCCCTGCCCGCCTACCTGCGGTGACCCGCCGGCGCCCTCACGGGCGCCGCAGCAGGTAGGTGTCCATGATCCAGCCCTTGCGGGCGCGGGCCTCGGTCCGCAGCTCCTCGATGCGGCCGGACACCTCCGACAGCTTCCCCGAGACCAGGATCTCGTCCGGGGTGCCCACGTAGGCGCCCCAGTAGATGAACAGGTCCTGGTCCAGGTGGGCGGTGAACGCGTGCCGCGCGTCCAGCATCACCACCACGTCGTCCACGTCCTGCGGCCAGCCCTCCGCCAGCCGCCGGCCCGTGGTGATCTGGACCGGGCGCCCCACCCGGTTGAGGTTGGTGCGGTGCCGCGCCAGCAGCGCCGACACGCTGCTGATGCCCGGCACCACCTCGTGCTCGAACGCCACCCGGCCGCGCTCCAGCACCTCGTCGAGGATCGCGAGCGTGGAGTCGTACAGGGAGGGGTCGCCCCACACCAGGAACGCCCCGGTCTCGCCCTCCGCCAGGTCCTCGGCGATGAACCGCTCGAAGATCTCGGCCCGGGCGCTGCGCCAGCCGTCCACCGTCGGGGCGTACTCGGCCGGGGTGCGGTCGCGGTCCGGGTCCCGGCCCTCGACCAGGCGGTGGCCCGGCCGGGCGTGCGCCTCCAGCATGGCGCGCCGCAGCCCCGTCAGGTCCGCCTTCTCCTCCCCCTTCTCCAGGATGAGGAATGCGTCCGCCGCGCCGATCGCCTTGACCGCCTGGAGGGTCAGGTGGTCCGGGTCGCCCGCGCCTATACCGATCACTGAGAACTTCTTCACCGGGCTATTGTGCCCACCATGCGTGTCGCCCTGTTCGTCACCTGCGTCAACGACGCCCTGTACCCCCGTACGGGCATCGCCGTCGTCCGCCTCCTGGAGCGGCTCGGGGTCGACGTGGACTTCCCGGCGGCCCAGAGCTGCTGCGGCCAGCCCCAGTACAACACCGGCTACCGGCGCGAGGCCGAACCGCTGCTGCGCCGCACCGCCGAGGCCTTCGCGGGCTACGACCACGTGGTCACCCCCTCCGGCTCCTGCGCCGCGATGGTCCGCGCGCACTACCCGCGCATCGCCCGGCTGGCCGCCCGCGAAGGGCGGGGGAGCGGACTGGAGAAGCTCGCGGAGGACCTCGTACCGCGCGTCCACGAGCTCACCGAGTTCCTCGTCGACGTGCTCGGCGTGACCGACGTGGGCGCGTACTACCCGCACACCGTCACCTACCACCCCTCCTGCCACGGCCTGCGCACCCTCGGGCTGGGCGAGCGCCCCCGGCGGCTGCTGGCCGCCGTCAAGGGGCTGGAACTCGTCGAACTGCCCGGCGCCGACGAGTGCTGCGGGTTCGGCGGCACCTTCGCCGTGAAGAACCCGGACGTGTCCGCCGCCATGGCCGCCGACAAGACCGCCGCCGCCCGGGCCACGGGCGCCGAGGTCCTCTGCGGGGCCGACAACTCCTGCCTCGCCCACCTCGACGGCACCCTCCGCCGGGCCGGCGTCCCGCTGCGCACCCTGCACCTCGCCGAGATCCTGGCGTCGACCGAGGAGGACCCGCTGCGATGACCCGCACCGACCTGGGCATGCCGGCCTTCCCGCCGGCCGCGCCCTTCCCGCCCGGCGCGACCTTCCCGCCCGGCGCGACCTCCCAGGCCTTCCCGGCGTTCCCGGAGGCGGCGAAGGAGGCCGTACGGGACGACGTACTGCGCGCCAACCTCCGCCGCGCCACCCACACCATCCGCGACAAGAGGGCCCGCGCGGTCACCGAACTCGCCGACTGGGACCGGCTCCGCGCGGCCGGGAAGGCCGTCAAGGACCACACCCTGCGCCACCTCGACCACTACCTCCTCCAGCTGGAGGCCGCCGTCACCGCGGCCGGCGGCACCGTCCACTGGGCGGCCGACGCCGAGGAGGCCAACCGGATCGTCACCGCCCTCGTCCTGGCCACCGGCGAACGCGAGGTCGTCAAGGTCAAGTCGATGGCCACCCAGGAGACCGGCCTCAACGAAGCCCTGGAGGCCGCCGGGATCGCCGCCTACGAGACCGACCTCGCCGAGCTCATCGTCCAGCTCGGCCACGACCGGCCCTCGCACATCCTCGTCCCCGCCATCCACCGGAACCGCGACGAGATCCGCGACATCTTCCGCACCGAGATGGCGGGTTGGGGCCGCCCCGCGCCCGAAGACCTCGGCGACGACCCGCGCGAACTCGCCGAAGCCGCCCGCCTGCACCTGCGCGAGAAGTTCCTGCGCGCCAAAGTCGCCGTCTCCGGCGCCAACTTCATGGTCGCCGAGACCGGCACGATGGTCGTCCTGGAATCCGAGGGCAACGGCCGGATGTGCCTGACGCTCCCCGACACCCTGATCTCGGTCGTCGGCATCGAGAAGGTCGTCCCCACCTTCCGCGATCTGGAGATCTTCCTCCAGACCCTGCCGCGCTCCTCCACGGCCGAGCGGATGAACCCGTACACCACCATGTGGACGGGGACGGCCGACGGCGACGGCCCGTCCGCCTTCCACCTCGTCCTCCTCGACAACGGCCGCACCGACACCCTGGCCGACGAGACCGGCCGCCAGGCCCTGCGCTGCATCCGCTGCTCCGCCTGCCTCAATGTCTGCCCCGTCTACGAACGCGCCGGCGGCCATGCCTACGGCTCCGTCTACCCCGGCCCCATCGGGGCCATCCTCAGCCCCCAACTCCGCGGAACCGGCAGCGACATCGACGCCACCCTGCCCTACGCCTCCACCCTGTGCGGGGCCTGCTACGAGGTCTGCCCCGTCGCCATCGACATCCCCGAGGTCCTGGTCCACCTGCGCGAACGCGTCGCCCAGGGCGGCCCCGTCACCCGCGCCGGGATCCGCGTACGCCTGCGCCCCGCCCACGGCCACACCGCCGAACGCGCCGCCATGCGCGCGGCCCGCCTCCTCCTGGACCGCCCCGGCGCCCTGCGCACCGCCGAACGCCTTCTGGCCCGCGCCCGCCGCCTGCGCCCCCGCCGCCTCCCGGGCCCGGGCCGCGCCTGGACCGACACCCGCACGCTTCCCGACCTGCCCGCGGAACCCTTCCGCGACTGGTGGCTCCGAGAACGGGGAACCCGACCGTGACCACGAGGGACCGCATCCTCGCCCGCATCCGCAGGGCCGTGCCCGCCCCGGCGCCGGACGAGGCCACCCCGGAGGCCGCCCTGGCCGCCATCCCCCGGGACTACCTCCGCGTCCACGACGCCACCTGGACCCCCGCCCGCACGGCGGACCTCCTCGCCGCCAACCTGACCGAGTACCGGGCGAAGGTCCACCGCACGGACGAGGCCGGCCTCCCGCCCCTCCTGGCCCGCCTGCTCTCCGGCTCCCGCACGGTCCTGATCCCCCCGGCCCTCCCCCCGCACTGGCTCTCCGGCACCTCCGCGACCCTCGTCCCCGACCAGGAGTCCTCCAACGCCCACGACCTGGACGGCGTCGACAGCACGGTCACCGGCTGCGCCCTGGCCATCGCCGAAACCGGCACGATCGTCCTCGACGGCGGCCCCGACCAGGGCCGGCGCCGCATCACCCTGATCCCGGACCACCACGTCTGCGTGGTCCGCGTCCCCTCCCAGGTCGTGGACTCCGTCCCGCAGGCCCTCGAACGCCTCGACCCCACCCGCCCGCTGACCTGGATCTCCGGCCCCTCCGCCACCAGCGACATCGAACTCGACCGGGTCGAGGGCGTACACGGCCCCCGCACCCTGGACGTGATCCTCCTCGGCGCACAATAGCCGCATGCCATCCCACATCGCCCTGACCGCCCTCGTGGTCCGCGAGTACGACGAGGCCATCGACTTCTACACCCGCGCCCTCGGCTTCGAACTCGCCGAGGACACCCCCCGGCCCGACGGCTCCCGCTGGGTCGTCGTCCGCCCGCCCGGCGCCCGCGAATCCGCCCTGCTGCTGGCCCGCGCCAAGGACGACGCCCAGCGCTCCCGCATCGGCGACCAGACCGGCGGCCGCGTCGGCTTCTTCCTCTACACCGCCGACTTCGCCGCCGACCACGCCCGCATGACCGCCGAAGGCGTCCGCTTCCTGGAGGAGCCGCGCCACGAGCCGTACGGCTCCGTCGCCGTCTTCGAGGACCTCTACGGAAACCGCTGGGACCTACTGGAGCCCGCCGCCTCCGCCTAGCCGCGGCGCCTCCCGCGCGGCGTCCACCACGGCCCCGGCCTCCACCCGGTGGGCCAGCTCCCCGGCCCACCGGACCAGCCCGGGCAGGTCCATCCCGTACGCCCGCTCAACCCCGCCGAGCGAAGCCGCCCCGCGCCGCAGCAACCGCGCCCCGCCGACGGCGTTCCCCCGCGCGGCGTGCGTCAGCCCCACGGCGAGCTGCGCCAGCCCCCGCCACAGCGGGGCGTCCTCCTCCGGCCCGGACTTCCAGGCGTCCTCGAACACCTCGTGCGCGTGGAACGGCATCCCGGCGTCCAGCAGCCGCTGCGCCTCGGCGACCGTCTCCCCGGGCCCCCGCACCACCCCCTCGGGCTGCCGGGCCACCCCGTCCTCCCCGTACGCCAGCGGCCGCCCCAACCCGTCCCGCGGCCGCGCACTCCGCGCCCGCCCCGCACCGTCCCGATCCCGCTCCCGACCGTCCACCCGCCCATCCTCCCCCGCCCCGCTCACCCGTGCACACGCACCCCTCAACGTGCGGTAATGTTCTGCATGTGCCCGGCGCACGAGGGGAAACCCCAGGTCGCAGGGTTGCAAGCAGTACAACGGGACGTGGCGCAGCTTGGTAGCGCACTTGACTGGGGGTCAAGGGGTCGCAGGTTCAAATCCTGTCGTCCCGACTTTTCGAAGTCGCAGGTCAGGGGCTGTTTCAGAGAAATCTGAAACAGCCCCTTGATCGTTTTTGGAGACCAGTCGGGGACCAGGGTGACTTGGGTGGGTCTGTGGCGCGCCTTGACTGGGTCAAGGCGCGCCACAGCCGCATCGGCGACGTGGCTGCCCGCTAGACCTCCGCCATCAAGGCCAACCAGGGATTCCGTTGTCCGCAGGACTTCGGCCGTGAGTACAGTTCGAGCCTCGATATTGTTCCCTTAGTCAAGGGCTGCCCTGCCGCCCGCGGCGGGACCACGCCAGATTTCCTGGATCGTTTCGAACGAGCCCAGCAGCCTGACGTCCCGCACCAAGGGCCGCAGGATGTCGGCGTCGCTCGCGCGCATTCGGAGCACGTCGGTTGGCCGCAGCGTCAACAGGAGTGGCTCGGCATTTGTATCGAGCCACTCTCGCTGCCCTAGTTCGTGAGCCAGCCGTAGCAGCCCGATGGCCAGCCCCGGGTCCCGCTTGTCTGCGGGTAGTGCCTCGAACAGCGCGCGCCCCCACTCCAGCGCCGCGCTCCCCGACTCCCATTCCCCCTCCGCCCAGATCCGGGTGCTTCCCGCCTCCCGAAGGAGTTGCTGCAGGCGTTCCTGTGGTCCTTGGAACAGCGCCGAGTACCGGCGGAGATGGCCAACTAAGGCCTTGAACTCCGCTTTGTCCTGATCCGGATCCACCTGTGCCAACCCGCGGATCACGTACTCTTCGAGCACGGGCCACAGTCCACCCCACAGCATCCCGTCGCCAGCGACACCCGACCGGATCACCTCTACGAGGAGCGCCCGAATGGTCTCCTCGGGCAGCCGGGCGGCGTCATGGACCAGGTGGCGAACAAGGAAGCCCGCGACGGGTGGGCGCTCAGGTTCGGGTAGGTGTTGCAGCACATCCAGGACGTCGGCGTAGTGCGCGGCGAGCGGTTGGCCCGCGTCCCCGCAGAGCAGACCCATGAGGGCGTGTGCCCCCGACACAGCGCGCTGTTCCTCGTCGACGCGGTACGTGCGCAGGGTGTTCGGCAAGCTCCGCAAGAGAGGAGCCAGAGCATGTAGCACGTGTTGCACGTCCGTGTCGCACAGGAGAGACAGCCGCCTGGTCAAATCTGCGGCATCTACACCTCGCGCGTTGTAGTAGGCGCTCGGCCCGAGCACGGTGCTGCGGAGGATCCACGACACGTCGTCCGCGAGTTCGGTGGTCCCCCGAAGGGAGAGCCGAAGGTCGCCCGTGCGGCTGGTGCCGTCGCCTATGTGGCTGCCGGCTGCAGCGATGCTGGCCGTCTCCACGGACACGGAACGGGCGAAGGACTCCCAGGATGCTTCACTGAACTGGGAACGCCAGAACTGCGCACATCGCCACCACCGATCCACGGGATCCGCAACCCCAAGGAAGTGCGAGGCCCGGAGTCCGCCTTCGACGACGAGGGCGAGTACGAGAAGGTTCGCCTCGTAGACCGCGTCCCTTTCGGTGCGCCTGCGATCGGCCGGGTGGTAGATGAGACCGGCTGGCCCGTCACCGGTCCGGTCATCCGTGTGGAACAGGGTCCGCAGAAGCCCCAGCAGGTTGCTGTGCCAGCGCGGTCCCGCTGGTCCGGCTAGTTCCTTGAGATTGTTGAGGACCTGGGCGCGGTCGCTGAGCGGAACGAACGACAGGAGGGATCGGAGAACCACGTTGTTACACCCCGTCGTCATGGCCAGGCCCGCTCCGACGCCCATCCGTTCCAGCTCGTCGCAGACCAGTCGGGCGACCAGGTACTCGCCAAATGTTGCGTGTAGGAACTCATACGAGCGCAGGCATTCCTCCGCGACCAGCGCCTGTGCCTCATGTACAAAGAAGAAGCGACCGAACAGCAGGGCGGAGCCTGCTTCACCGAGCAGACCGCCGAGATCGCGATCCGCTTCGTCTGCCGTGAGGCTCTGTTTGCGCCGGTTGAACATCCCGATGGCGATCACCCCCAGTCGCCTGAGTTCATTCTCGACCGCTTGCCTTTCAGCGGCAGGAGGCAGAGGGCCATTGTGTTTGACGACTTGGCGCCGGACGAACTCCACCAGGAGCCGCTCATACAGATCGACGCGGCGGATGTCCCGGCCGCCCAGGCGTCGCAGAGGATTGCCGGTCGCGTCGTACAGCGCCAGCATGAGTAGGAGCAGCGAATGGCGTGCAAGTTCCCGGTACGGGCGCACGACATCCCACGTGAGCGGTTCGAGGTCGTGCGTGGCAAAGTAGCGCCGGTTCGTTGCCTGCCAGACCTCCAGCCAGCAGACGATGCGCGCATCGTCGAAAGGCTCAAGGCGGAGGACTGTGGCGGCTGGGGGGGTCAGTACCTGATCGGCGACCACGGTTCGGCTCGTCACGATGAAGACGACCGGCCGGCCCAGCTCGTATTCGCGCTGCTGGAGTTGCTCGATGCTCCTCAGGTACCGCCACTGCCTGCTCATGTCGAGCTGGTCCGCGCCCGCCTGGATCAGCTCGTCCAGCCCGTCCAGCAGGACGACCCGTACGGCTGTACCGGAGGGCAGCGCGTCCGGCCAGGGCGCCTGATGCCCGGTCGACCTGAACAGGGCCCACTCGAGTTGTTCCTGGACGTCAAGTTCGGCGGGAACGTGCCGGAGCTCGACGTGCAGGCAGGAGAACTCCGATTGCGGCAATCGGGCAGCTATGAGCTTCATGAGCAGTGACTTTCCCGAGCCTGGGTGTCCGAGCACCAACAGGGGCGCCTGTGTGGCCTGATGGCTGAGGAAGTGCGCGGCAAGGAATCCCGCAATGTCCTCCCTGATGGGTTGGCCATCCCACCAGGTGTCGGCGGAGAGCTGCCAGTCTGCTGGGCGTCCGGCCACGCGAAAGGCCGGGTTTACATAGCCGGCTGCTAGGGAGGGAATCGCCGGCCCCGACCCGTCGGCAGCGGAGATCGGCGCCCGAAGTAGTTCCCGTTGGCGGGTGGTGGCCGAGTCCGCTTCGGTGAACTCCATTAGGAGCAAGCCAAGTTCGATGAGGCCGACCCGGTCCGCGGTTGCCTGCTGCCCCTCGGCTTCCTCGTCGGGGTCGTAGGTCTCGGAGGTGAGGCGCAACTCAGGGCAGTCCCAGGTGACCGTGGCATGCAGGGCCTCGTAGCGGTGCAGGGCTAAGTGTGCGAGTTCATCATGTGACGCCCCACTGAATCCGCCGAAGGCCATGAGGTCGGCGGATGCCGCGTAGGCTGCCGCGATCTCAGCACGGAGGTCGGACGGGGATCGGACGCGGGTGGATCCGAACACCACCCGGCCGAGTTCTTCGAGTACCTGGGCCTGCAGGTCTATCTGTGCAGTCGCCTCAGGGTCGCGCACGGCCCCAAGCCGCCCGACCGCGTCGCAGAAGGCGCTCACGAGGAGGACGATGTCCGCCGCGCACAGCAGCGCTGTCCTCGCGGTGCCGCTGCAGGTGCGGACTCGGGCCCCGAAACCCTTAAAGAGTCCGGGCAGCTCGCTGGGCCCTGTACCGACCAGGCTCAGCGGTCCGAGGATGTCTGCGTCCACGTTCTGGAAACCGTCCCGGTGGCCCACCAAGATCTCGACGGCGGATTCGAAATCGAATGGGACGGCCTCCGGCAGCTCAATGGGTAACTGCTCCTGTGCATGCCTCGGCTGTCGGCGTCGCTGGCCCTCGGCTGTGTCCTGCAGTTCGGCGAGGCGTGCGCGCCACCACGTCGGATCCAGGATGAGGCCGGGCGGCGGGTGGGCGCCGGCCCGGCTGCGACAGTGCTTCACGATCATTAGGATCTCGTCGAGTTGCGGGGGCTTCGCGCGCTGGCCGTTCAGGAGCGCGGAGACGGCTGAGTCACTCCTGTTCAGCACCCGGGCGAGCTCCGCTTGTGACACACCGCAGCCTCGCACAGCGCGGCGGAGCGTGGCGCAGAAGTCCGCCACGGCGCCCGTCGCATCCCCCATCCAGTACCCCCCGTTTCTGCCGCTTTCGGAAAAACCGTGGTCAGCGTACGTCGTGACCTGCGCTGATGTCAGCATCTTCGGTCTTCTTCAGCGGTCGACCCCACGGGAGCGCTGTGGTCGCAGACTCGTACCGGCCGCACCCGGCGGCCGCCCGAGAGGAAGGAATCTACGTGCGCTGGCTGTCCTCACACGCGATCGTGTTGCTGGTCCTGATGTTCACAGCGCTGTTCACCGGAGTGGTCCTCCCGGCCGTGTGGTCGTCGCGCCCGGCGCGCCGCCGTGCGGCGGCGGCCGTGCTGAGCGAGATTCTCATGACGGTGCGGCGGCGCCGTTGAGATGACGGACCTTCGGTGGTGGGCGAGTTGCTTGGGGACCAGTTGGGGACCGCCACTCCTGTCCATGGGTGCACGCTCCGCACGTCCACGCACCTTATGGGCAGGGAATTAGTGGCATATATCCAGCTGTAGTCCTGGGGTAGCTATCTGGGGGTCAAGGGGTCGCAGGTTCAAATCCTGTCGTCCCGACCACGCGGAAACGCAGGTCGGAGGCCGTTCTCTCATCCATGAGAGGACGGCCTTTCGTGCGTCCGGGGCCATGGTGGGTCGCAATGCGCTCGTACGTTCAGCCTGCGGCCGGGCGGGGGTGGCGCTGAAGGCCGGTTTCGGGCCGGCTGAGGACAAGACCGGCGAACGGGTCGTCAGGGTCGCCGCGCGTCTGTGGTGTTGTCCGTGCGTAGTGCCGGAGAGCGGTGGCGACCGAACAGGATCGGGGCCGTGCCGGGCCCCCTGTGGCGATGGCCTCTCAGGCGCGGCTGACGGTCCGTACCTGCGGGAGGAGGGCTCGTGCCACGTCCACGTCGAAGGATTCGGTGCTGGGGGTGAGCATCGCCGCAGCGGCTGAGGCCACGCCCAGTGCGCAGGCGCCGACGGGATCGTCGCCGGCGGCCAGCCGGGTGGCCAGGGCGGCGACCATGCTGTCTCCCGCCCCCGCATCGCTCAGCGGTTCGCCGGGCAGTGGCGGGACGTAGAGCTCGGTGTGGCCCTGGCTGGTCGAGCACAGCGCGCCGAGTGCTCCGAGGGTGGTGACGGCGATCTCGGCGGCCCCCGTGGTGAGGAGGTGCTCGTTGAGCGCCCGCGCGTCGTCGAAGCTGTTGACGGGGCGGCCGACCAGGCTCTCGGCCTCCGTCCGGTTGCACCGGAACAGGAACACACCCTCCGCGAGCGCGGCCGGCAGTGCCGGCCCGGAGGTGTCCAGGATCAGTCGGGCTCCGGCTTCCCTGACACGGCGTGCGACGGCCGCGTAGTAGTCGTCGCGCAGGCCGCCGGGCAGGCTGCCACTGGCCACGACGAACGGGCACCCACCGAGGAACCGCTCCAGCACTTCCAGGCACCGCTCGCCCTCGCCTTCGTTCAGTTGAGGGCCGGACGGCACGACGTGGTAGCTGCGGCGCGATCCGGTCTCGAAGAGCACGAGCGCTTCCCGGGTGTCCTCGGCGATGTCGACGGCGACGTGGTCCACGCCCTCTTCGTCCAGCAATCGGTTGAGGCGCAGACCGACCTCGCCTCCCGCTGTGTGAACGGCGATGGCTCGTCCTCCGAACCGTGCGATGTGACGGGCGACGTTGATTCCTCCGCCCCCGACGGCCACCGACCTGACCCGCGCACGGTTCTTGCCGATGGCCTCCAGGCGCTCGACCTCCCAGCAGAGGTCGATCGTCGGATTCATCGTGAGGGTGACGGCTTCTGGACCATGGGTTCCTTCCGGGGTCATCGACCCACCGGTCCCACGTCGTGACGGATTCGTCATCGCGATCACCTCCGTGGACAGACGTCCCCTCCGGGTTCCATATACGAATGATCTTGCGTCGGGTGCGCCCTTGCCCACCGCTGGGCCTTGCCAGCTCCTGTACAGCCCATTTCCTTCACCCTGCCCCGGCGGCCACGGGCGGCGGCAGGGCCGCGCGGTGCAGACCGCGGGACCGTCCGGCCCACCGCGGTGACCGACGGTGTCGGGTCGACACGGGAGAAGGAGCATCGTTCGGTCTGCCGATGGGCTGAGACGGTCACGTAGGAGCCGCAGCGGAGACGCCTACGGCATGTGCCTCACGCGGCGGTGGACACTCGTCCCGCACACACTGAACGTTGACTCGCAAGGGGTGAAGGGCATGGAAACGAACCAGGGGACTCCGCGGATCGTCGTGGGCGTCGACGGATCGCCCTCGTCCCAGGCCGCGCTGCGCTGGGCGGTCCGGTACGCCGGCCTCGTGGGCGGAAAGGTGGAGGCGGTCACGGCCTGGGAGGTCCCCGGAGAAGCGTCATGGTCGGCGCCGGCGGTGGATGCGACGTTCGACGAGGAGGAGGCCGAGAAGCTGCTGGTCGACGAGGTTCGCACGGTACTCGGCGACCGGGGTGCCGCCTTGGTGCGGGAGCGCTTGGTACACGGCCACCCGGTCGGGGTCCTGGTGGACGCCGCCCAGGGTGCGGACATGCTGGTCGTGGGCAGCCGAGGGCGCGGAGCCTTTCGCCGGGCACTCCTCGGCTCGGTGAGCCAGCAGGTGGCGCTTCATGCTCCGTGTCCGGTGACGATCGTCCGGCCGGACGTGTCCGCGGATTGAGCCCGGCCAGGGCACGCAGCCCCCACGAGTCCCCTTCCGCGGGACCGATCGGCCCCGCACATGAGCGGGCCACTCGGCCCCCTGCGACTGGCCCCCTCGGCACTGCGGACCACCCCCTTCGCGGCGTGATCGTGGAACCCGGACGCCGATCCCGGCGCCGCTCCTCGAAGAGGGTGACCACCATGCAGCGCATCCAGATCCAGACCCGGCCGAAGCGGCCCCACAAGCCCGCCCCGCTGGATCTGCGCACGCCGGCCGGCCGCCCCCTGCCGTACTGAACCGGCCCCGGCACACAGGCCATGGAGGACGTCATGGGACTCACGCGACGCGTCATACCGTTCACCCGGCTCGCCCGCGGCGACCTCGGCCTGGTCGGGGGCAAGAACGCCTCGCTGGGCGAGCTCACCGTTCAGCTGGCCTCGGCCGGCGTGACCGTACCGCCCGGCTTCGCCACCACCGCCGACGCCTACGGGGAACTGCTCGACGGGCACGACCTGCGCACCCGGATCCAGGAGCAGCTCGACCGGTACCGCGACGGTGTCGCGCTGGAGGACGTCGGTGCCGCCATCCGCTCGCTGATCATGGCCGAGCCGCTGCCGGAGGCACTGAGGCACGAGGTCACCGCCGCGTACGAGGCCCTCGGACGGGAACTGGGCCGGGCCGTACCGGAAGTCGCCGTGCGCAGCTCCGCCACGGCCGAGGACCTCCCGGAAGCCAGCTTCGCCGGACAGCAGGAGACGTACCTGAACGTGAGCGGCACCGAGCAGCTGCTGCGGTCCGTGCACCGGTGCTTCGCGTCCCTCTACACCGACCGGGCCATCGACTACCGCGAGCGCATGGGCTTCGACCACCTGGGCGTCGCCCTCTCCGTCGGGGTCCAGGCCATGGTCCGCTCCGACCTCGCCGGCGCCGGGGTGATCTTCACCCTCGACCCGGAGACCGGCTTCCCCGAGGTCGTCGTGGTCAGCGCGGCCTGGGGGCTGGGGGAGACCGTCGTCAGCGGGCAGACCGACCCCGACGAGTACACCGTCTTCAAGCCCTCGCTGAAGGACCCGGCCCTGGACCCCGTCATCGACGTCCGCGTCGGGGCCAAGCGCCGCAAGGCCGTCTACGCGGCGGGCGGGCTCACCGAGACCGTCGACACCACCGCCGAGGAGCGCGGCCGCCGTGTCCTGACCGACGCCGAGGCCCGGCGGCTCGCCGCCTGGGCCGTCGCCGTCGAGGAGCACTACGGGTGCCCGATGGACCTGGAGTGGGCCAAGGACGGCATCACCGGCGAGCTGGCGATCGTCCAGGCCCGCCCCGAGACGGTGCAGTCCCGCCGCCGTTCCACGACCCTGCGCCGCTGCCGCCTCACCGGCATGCCCGGCGACGTGCTCGCCGAGGGCATCGCGGTCGGCGAGGTCATCGGCGCCGGCCCCGTGTGCCGCCTGGACACCCCCGTCGACCTGGACCGCTTCCCCGCCGGCGCCGTGCTCGTCACCTCGGTCACGGACCCCGACTGGGAACCGATCATGAAGCGTGCCGCGGCGATCGTCACCGACCACGGGGGCCGCACCTCCCACGCGGCGATCGTCAGCCGGGAGCTCGGCGTCCCCGCCGTCGTCGGCACCGGCAACGCCACCGAGGCCCTCCCGGACGGCCGCCCGGTCACCGTCTCGTGCACCGAGGGCAGCCGCGGCCGCGTGTACGCGGGCCTGGTGCCCTACGAGGAGACCGAGACGGACCTCGCCGCCCTGCCCGCCACCCGCACCCGGGTGATGCTCAACCTCGCCGACCCCTCCGCCGCCTTCCGCTGGTGGCGGCTGCCGGCCGACGGCGTGGGACTGGCCCGCCTGGAGTTCATCGTCGCCCACCAGGTCAAGGTCCACCCCATGGCCCTGGTCCATCCCGAGCGCCTGGACGCGGCCGACCGCCGCGCCGTCGACCAGCTGACCGAGGGCTACCTCGACCGCACCCGCTACTTCACCGACCGCCTCGCGTACGGCATCGCCCGGATCGCCGCCTCCCGCTGGCCCGACCCGGTCATCGTCCGCACCAGCGACTTCAAGACCAACGAGTACGCCAAACTCCTCGGCGGCCGTCCCTTCGAGCCGGTCGAGGCCAACCCGATGATCGGGTGGCGGGGCGCCAGCCGCTACCACAGCGAGGGCTACCGCGAAGGCTTCGCCCTCGAATGCCGGGCCCTGCGCCGGGTGCGCGACGAGATGGGCCTGACCAACGTCATCGTCATGATCCCCTTCTGCCGCAGCCTGCCGGAGGCCGACAAGGTCCTCGACGTGATGGCCGGCGAAGGGCTGCGGCGGGGCGAGAACGGGCTCAAGGTCTACGTGATGGCCGAGATCCCCGCCAACGTCCTCCTCGCCCGGGAATTCGCCGGGCGCTTCGACGGCTTCTCCATCGGCAGCAACGACCTCACCCAGCTCACCCTGGGCGTCGACCGTGACTCCGAGGCCCTCGCCGACGTCTTCGACGAGAACGACCCCGCCGTCACCGGCCTGATCCGGATCCTCGTGCAGCGCGCCCAGGCCGTCGGACGGCCCGTGGGGCTGTGCGGGCAGCGTCCCAGCGACGACCCCGCCTTCGCGGCCTTCCTCGTCGGCATCGGCATCGACTCCCTCTCGGTCGCCCCGGACAGCTTCCCGGCCGTCAAGCAGCACGTGGCCACAGCCGAGTGCGCTGAGCCCGCAGTCTGAACCGGGTGACCGGGCCGGTACACACCCAGCGCGGAGGCACACCATGGACGACCGTACGACGGGGAGGCGGAGCAACCCGCTTCGGCGGAAGGCCGACCGCACCCGTACCCGTCTGCACGCCGCCTTCGCCGTGGCCTGCCTCATCGCAGTGGTCTGCGGTGTCGCCGTCGGACGGGCTGCCTGGAGCGACAGCAGCCGAGCAGCCGAGTCGGCCGCCCGCCATCGGCACGACGTCCCAGCCGTCACGGTCGGCCGGACCACCTACCGCGCTGGTGACGAGCCGGACGGGACGCCGGTCACCGTTGCCCCGGCCACGTGGCGCTACCCAGCTGACCGCGCGCACACGGACACCCTTCCGGTCCCCGTGGGCACCCGCCAGGGAGACACCGTCCGCGTCCGGGTCGACGATTCCGGAAACCCGGCCGGCAGCCCACCTGGCACGGTCGAGATCGGGCTGGACGCGTTCGGCCTCGGCACGGGACCCCTCACCGGGGTCCTGCTCGTCTCAGGTCTCCTGGTCCGCCTCGGGCTCCGGATCGTCGACGCACGCAGCTCGCGCGCCTGGGAGACCGAATGGGAGGGCGTCGAACCGCTGTGGTCCGGGCGCCTGAGGCCCGGTCAGGGAGCCGACGATGGCTGACGGCACCGTGGACCCGGACCTCAGGCCGGACACCACCCCGGATCCGCTCGAACCCCTGCCTCTGCTGCGCCGTGAACTCCACACCGGGCCGCTGGGCCTGTCGAGCCGGGAGGCGGAACGCCGCCTGGCGGTCTACGGGCCGAACGAGGTCCGCCAGACCGCCCGCCCCAGCATCCTGCGGGAACTCCTGCGGCAGCTGCTGCACCCCCTTGCCCTGCTCCTGTGGGCGGCCGCCGCCCTCGCCTTCATCGCCGGCATCGACGTGCTCGGTTGGGCGATCATCGCGGTCATCCTCGTCAACGCCGGCTTCGCCCTCGTCCAGGAACGGCAGGCCGAGAAGGCCGTCGAGATCCTGGCCCGATACCTGCCCGCACAGGCGCAGGTGATCCGCGACGGGCAACCGCAGCACGCCCCCGCCCGCGATCTGGTCCCCGGAGACCTCATCGTCCTCCGGGAAGGCGACCGCATTCCCGCGGACGCCCGCCTGACCGAGGGAGGCATCGAAGCCGACCTCTCCATGCTCACCGGTGAGTCCACCCCGGTCGAACGCCTGGCCGGTCCCGGTGTGCAGGACGTCCCGGTGCTCCAGGAGCCGAACCTGGTCTTCAGCGGAACCAGCGCCACCGAGGGAGAGGCGCGGGCGATCGTCTTCGCGACCGGCGACCACACCGGACCACACCGAGCTCGGCCGGATCGCGGCCCTCAGCCAGCGCACCCGCCGCGAGGCGAGTCCGCTGGAGAAGCAGGTCAAGAAGGTGGCATGGCTGATCGCCGCGGTCGCCGTCGCGATGGGCGCCGTCTTCCTCGTGACCGGCGTGGCCGTCGGCCTGCCGGTCACCGATTCGCTGATGTTCGCCATAGGCCTGCTCGTGGCCAACGTGCCCGAAGGGCTGCTGCCCACGATCACCCTCGCCCTCGCGGTGGGCGTCCGGGTCCTGGCCCGGCAGGGTGCGGTGATCAAGCGGCTGAGCGCCGTGGAGACCCTCGGCTCCACCAACGTCATCTGCACCGACAAGACCGGCACCCTCACCCGCAACGAGATGCGCCTGCACGGATTCTGGACGCCCGAGAACCTCACGGAGGCCGGCCCCCGGAGTGCGGAGCTGATCCGCGCAGCGGCCCTGTGCACCACCGTGACCTACGAGACCGACGGCCGGCTGCACGGAGATCCGACGGAGGTCGCCCTGGTCGAAGGAGCCGCCGAGTGGGCCGTTCCCGTCGACCCGGCCGACCGCGACGACCACCGCCGGGCATGCTTCCGCTTCGATCCCCGCCTGCGCCTGATGTCAGTGGTCCAGATGGCGGACCGTGGCTGCCTCCACGTGATCACCAAAGGCGCCCCGGAGGCCGTCCTGTCACTGCTGACGGACGGGGAGCCGGCCCGGGAGGCGCAAGCGGCGGCCGACGCGCTGGCAGCGGACGGTATGCGGGTGCTGGCCGTCGCCGTACGCGACCTGCCTCCCGGCACCGTGCCTCCGGTGCGGCGCCGGCAGGCCGAGGGGGACCTGCACCTGCTCGGGCTCGTCGGCCTCTACGATCCGCCGCGCCCGGAGGTCGCGGCCGCTGTCCGACGCTGCCACGAGGCAGGGCTGACCGTGCACATCGTCACCGGCGACAACGGCGCCACCGCCGCCGCGGTCGCCCGGGCCGTCGGCATCGGCACGCCCGGCCTGCGTGTCGTCGCCCAGTCCGAGCGGGTCGACGACCGCCACCTCGACCACCTGCTCCGGCAGCCCGGCACCGAGATCGTCTTCGCCCGCTCCTCACCCGAGACGAAGCTGAAGGTCGCCGACGCCCTGCGCGCCCACGGCCAGGTCGTCGCCATGACGGGCGACGGCGTCAACGACGCACCGGCCCTGCACCGCGCCCACATCGGCGTCGCCATGGGCCGCTCGGGCACCGACGTGGCCCGCGAGGCCTCCACCATGGTCCTCACCGACGACAACTTCGCCACCATCGTCACGGCCGTCGAATCAGGCCGCCGCGTCTACGACAACGTCCGCAAGTTCATCGTCTACATCTTCGCCCACCTCACCCCCGAGGTCGTGCCCTTCGTCGTCTTCGCGCTCTCCGCCGGCACCGTCCCCCTGCCCCTGACCGTCCTGCAGATCCTCGCCATCGACCTCGGCACCGAGACCCTTCCCGCCCTCGCCCTCGGCCGCGAACGCGCCGAACCGGGCATCATGAGCCGCCCGCCCCGACCCAGCAGCCAGGGCGTGATCGACAAGGAGATGCTCGTCCGCAGCTGGGGCTGGCTCGGCAGCGTCTCGGCCGCCCTGGTCATGACCGCCTTCTTCTACGTCCTCTGGCGCGCGGGCTGGCACCCCGGCGATCCCACCGGGCCGGGCACCCCCTTGCACCACGCCTACCTGACCGCGACCACCGCCACCTTCGCCGGCATCGTCACCTGCCAGGTCGGCACCGCCATCGCCGCCCGCACCGACCACGCGGCCCTGCGCGACATCGGCTTCTTCACCAACCCCTTGCTGCTCGCGGGCATCGCCTTCGAACTCGCGTTCACCGCGGCCCTCGTCTACGCACCGCCGCTCCAGCACCTCTTCGGCACCGCGGCCCTGCCCCTGGACGCCGTCGCCCTCATCGCGGCCTTCCCGCCCCTGGTCTGGGGCACCGACGAACTCCGCCGCTGGAACCGCCGCCACCGCAACCGCCGCTGAGACCACACCCGGAGGAACACCATGTCGCACGTCACGGAATGGAAGACCCGCATCTACCTGTTCGAGGAAGACCGGACGACCCACGTCCGTATCGACCTGGACACCGGCACCACGAAGCTCACCGGCCACGGAACGGCGCGCTGCAACCCCACCGACGCGGACGTACCGGAGATCGGCGACGAGCTCGCCGCGGCCCGGGCCCTGGAGGATCTCGGCGCGCAGCTGAAGCTCCTCGCCTTCGGCGACATGGAGACCGCCGGAGCCGGCCCGCGAGCGGGCACACCGTGGGCCACCGCGTCAGACTGAACCCATGGACGAGGAGCCGGCCATCGAGCTGAGCGCCCTGACCAAGACGTACGGTGCGGTGGTCGGGGTCGAGCGGCTGAGCCTCACGGTGAGCTCCGGGGAGGTGTTCGGTTTCCTCGGGCCGAACGGGGCGGGGAAGACGACCACGCTGCGGTGCCTGGTGGGGCTGCTCAGACCGACCGGGGGCAGCGTGAAGGTCCTGGGACTGGATCCGATCACCGATCACGGCCGAGTGGCACCGCACCTCGGCTACCTCCCCGGTGAGCTCCGGTTCTACCCGGAGCTCACCGGAGCCCAGACCCTCGACCTGCTCTCCGCCCTGCAGGGTGCCCCGGCACCCGCACGTGGCGACCTGTGCGCTCGGCTGGGACTGACGGATGAGGTGCTCGCGCGGCCGGTGAGCGGCTACTCGCGTGGCATGAAGCAGAAGCTGGGTCTGGTGCAGGCGATGCAGCACGATCCGAAGCTGCTGGTGCTCGACGAACCGACCGAGGGGCTCGATCCACTGGTGCAGGAGACCTTCTACGCACTGCTGCTCGACATGGCCGCTGCCGGACGGACCGTCCTGCTGTCCAGCCACGTCCTGCCGGAGGTACAGCGCACCTGCGGGCGGGTGGCGATCGTGCGGGAAGGGCGGCTGGTGACGGTCGAGAGCGTGGCCGGCCTGCGCGAGGCGCGGGCCAGGAGGATCCGGCTGGCCTTCGCGGACGGTCTGGGTTCCCGCCCTCTCGGCGCCGCGGAGCGGTGGGCCCCGCGCTGGCACGGGAACCGGGTCGAGCTGCTCGTTCCCCCGAGCGAGGTGGTGGGAGCGCTGCGGGGGCTGCTGGGCCCGGCCGTCGTGGATGTCACGGTGGAAGAGGCGGGTCTCGACGAGGCGTTCCTCGACCTCTACCGCACCGGAGGCCGGGAGGAGGAACCGTGAGGAGCCGGTGGCCCCTGTTGTGGCTCGCCCTCTACCGGCGCCGCAGGATGCTGGTGGCCCTGTTGCTGGGAATGGTGGCCTTCGAGGCGCTCATCGTGGTGGTGGCAGGCGCGCTCGCTCCGCAGGAACTCTTCTCCGCCGGCGGCAAGGGCCCGCCGGGCGCCTACCAGGCGTTCAGCGGCTCCAGCGGGAGCGTGTCGATCGCCAGCTACCCCGGGCTGCTGGGCGCGGGCCTCACCCACCCGTTCTGGATCGCCATGCAGCTCACGGCGATCGGTTCGCTCGCGGCGGCCGCCGTGGCGGCGGACGTGGAATCCGGGACGGTCGAACTCGTCATGGTGCGTCCCGTCAGCCGTGCCCGGCTGCTGGCCGAGCGGACCGCCGCCCTGATGCTCGCGGCGCTGGCTCTGAACCTGGCAGCGACGCTCACGGTCGCGGCCGGGGTGGCACTGTCACCGGACGTCCACCGGGCGGTACCGATCGGCGGCGTGTTCGCCGCCGGGGTCATGGGCCTCGGCTTCGCCCTGTGCCTGATCGGGCCGGCCATGGCCGTATCGGCGGCGGGCCGCCGCCGGGCCCAGGTGATCGGCGCGACCATCGCGATCGGGGCTGTGGGGTTCGCCGTCAACTTCATCGCACTGGCCTGGTCGCCGGCTGCCCCCCTGCGCTTCCTGAGCCCGTTCCACTACTACACCCCGGGCGACGCCCTCGCCGAAGGCGGCATCCTCTGGCCCCAGCTCGGGATCCTGGTCGGAGCAGGCGCACTGGGCACCCTGCTGGCCCATGTGCTGCTCCGACGCCGGGACCTCGCGCCCTGAACGCCCGAAGACGGCCCAGTGGTCTTGCCCGCGGCCTCACTCGTGCGCCACGACGGCGACGGGCGAGGTGGCGTGGTGCATCACCGCGTGGGTGATGGGGCCGATGCGGGCGCCGAGTGCCGGACGCCGGATGCGTCGGCCGACCACGAGGAGTGCCGCGTCGGACGACGCGTCCAGGAGCTGGATGGCGGGCTGGCCGATGAGGATGCGTGTGTCGACGGCGAGTTGCGGGTGTTTCCGTTCCCAGGGGCTCAGAAGCCGGCGCAGCGTGGTTTCGAGTCGGTCGGTCATTTCCTGCGCTACGCCGGGATCGAGGCCAGGAGCGTAGGAGAGGGCCGGGGGAAGCGACCAGCAGTGCAGGACGGCCAGCGGGCAGGACCGCCGGGCCGCTTCCTCGCAGGCGAAGGCGAGGAGCCGGTCGCAGTTGCTGTGCAGGTCCACTCCGAGCACCACCGGTCCCGCATCGTCCGCGGGCCTGAGCGGATGGTGTTCGCTGTCGAAGGGGCGCACGAGGACGACCGGGGTGTCGGTGTGGCGGATGGTCGCCGAGCCGGTCGAGCCCACGATGAACCCGGCCACGGCACCCAGACCGCGAGAGCCCAGGACGAGCAGGTCGGCGTCTTCTGCGGACGAGGAGAGGACTTTGGCGGCCGCGATTCCCCTGGTGCCGCGGGTGCTGATGTCGAGCGTGCCGTGTGTGCGCAGGAGCCGGTCCCGTGTCAGTGAAAGGAGGTCTTCCGCCCACTGACGACGCGGTTCGGGGAGCGGCACGGCGAAGGGCCCGTACTGGGCCCAGTCCTCTGCGTGGACGAGTTCCAGCGTCGCGTTGCGCAGTTCGGCCTCGTGGGCTGCCCAGTCGGCTGCGGCGCTGCCGGCGTCCGTTCCGTCCAGCCCTACCGTGATCCGGTGCGACATGGAGTGCCTCCCAGGTCGGATGGTTACTGTTTCCAGGCTGTTCCGCTCGTGGGCACTCGGGGAGGGACCGAGTGGTCCAACCCGGGCGACCCGACCGGCCCATGCGGAGCGGGCTCGCGGCGGAGCAGGCTGGCCGCATGGGGAAGAGCAACGGCCGCGCCCCGCGGGAAGCAGCACGATGCGGCCACCCAGCCGCTCGAGGAGGGCCGACATCATGACCACCGAACTGGGGCGGCGGCTCGCCGCCCGTCGAGCCGCGGCCGGAATGAGCCGCCACGAGCTGGGGGAGCACTGCGGGGCCGACGCGCACTACATCGCCTCCCTGGAGGACGACGCCGCCCTCCCGACGGTCGGCGTACTCGTCCGCCTTGCGGAAGCCCTCGGCACCACCGTCGACGCCCTGGCCGGTCCCCGCACCCCTGGCGATCCAGTACGCCCGGCCAGACCGCCCCACACCGACGCCCAGCCGGTCGTACTGGACGAGCAGGAGTGCCGACGGCTCCTCGGGGTCCGGGGCATCGGCCGCGTCGCCGTCTTCACCGTGGACGGCCCCGCCGTCCATCCCGTGAACTACCTCATCGCCGACGGGGAGGTCGCCTTCCGCACCCGGGCCGATACGGTCCTGGCACGGGCCGCGAGCACCGAGGCCGCCTTCGAGGCGGAGAAGATCGACGAGGTGGCGGCGAGGGGGTGGAGCGTCCTGGCGGTGGGGGTGCTCGAGGCCGCTTCCCATCCGGAAGCGCTGGAGCGCCTGGCCGAGGCCGCCCATGCCACGCCCTGGGCGGGCGGAGGTCGCACCCACTGGATGAAGCTCGCCCCGCGGCGGCTCACGGGCCGCCGGGTGGAATTCCGTCCGTGACGCGGACGGCGCTCGGGACCCCGGGATCCCTGAGCAGGCGTCCTCGTACCTCCCCCGTGAGTCGCGACAGCCCCTCCGAAACGGTCGGAGCGGGAGGCCGTGGGCCACTGATACGCCGGGCTTCTTGCGTCAGCGCGTCGAGGTCGGCCTCGAAGCGGATGCGCGCGGCGGCGAGGGAGTCGGACGGACCGGTCCTGCGGCCGTGCAGCATCACCGTGGCCAGTAGCGGTACCGAGCCTGGTGGAGATGCTTCGTCACGCAGGGCGATCACGTCCGGGCTCCCGGGCCGACGGTACACCTGCTTGGCCGCCGGGGCCGTGGCTTTCGCCGAGGACAGCTTCATCACCGGTCGCCCGTCGTAGGCCACCAACTTGTACGCGGCGTCCAGGTACGGGGCGTCCGCGGCGATTCCCACGCGGGTCCCGACGGCGAAGACGTCGATCGGAGCGCCGGAACGTACGAGCTCGTCGATCGCATACTCGTCCAGGCCACCGCTGGCGGTGATCCGTACGTCGGTGAGGCCGGCGGCGTCCAGCTGTACACGGGAGCGCCGGGCCAGTTGTCCGAGGTCGCCGCTGTCGAGGCGGATCGCGCAGCCCGGACCACGCCGCAGGCCGTTCAGGACGCGGGCGGCGGCCGCCACACCGCGATCGGTGTCGTAGGTGTCCACGAGCAGGGTGACCGGCCCGGGATGGGTGCGTGCGAAGGCCCGGAACGCGTCCTCTTCGCAAGGGAAGGACTCGATGTACGAGTGCGCCATGGTGCCGGAGGCGTCCAAGCCCAGACGGACCGCCGCGTCGACGTTGCTGGTGCCCGCGAACCCGACGATCCCCCCGAGACGAGCGGCCTGGAAGCCGGCCTGGGGGCCGTGGCAGCGGCGCAGCGAGAAGTCGACCACCGGCCGGCCGCACGCGGCCAGGACGCAGCGCGCCGCCTTGGAGGCGACGGCCGTCTGGTGGCAGACCTGACCGAGCAGGTACGTCTCGACCAACTGCGCCTGGGGGAGGGGCGCGGTCACTTCCAGCAGCGGTTCGCCGGCGAACACCAGGCGTCCCTCGGGGACCGCGCGGACCTCGCCCCCGAACCGCAGACCGACCAGCTGCGCCAGGTCCGCCGTCGGCCGGCGAAGCGCCTCGGCGAACACACGGACGTCGTCCGCCGTCACCACGAACCGGGACAGGTAGTCGAGGGCCGGCTCCAGGCCGGCGGCGACCAGGAAGCCCCGCTCCGGTGGCAGGTCCCGGACGAACAGGCTGAAGGTCGCCTCGGCACACATGCCTTCCCTGAGGTACGACATCGCCATCGTGACCTCGTACAGATCCGTCGTGGTCACCTCGGACATGGTCCCAGCGTGCACCGCCGGGCGGCCCCACGGCTGGGGCCGAATGGTCCCGAAGCTGCCCCGACATGCCCAAGCGGAGCGTGCGCTCACAGAGCGACAGTCGTGACAGAAACCGCAGGAAGACGCCCATCGCACGGCGTCGGAGAACCAGGAGCGTCCCATGTCAGGCACACAGATGGAGCGGAGGCGCGGCCTCTTCCCCGACCTAGCGGACTGGTTCGGAGCCGACTTCCCGCGCTTCCCGATGTGGCGGCCGGCCCCCGGTATCCACCCGATCCCGATCGAGGTGACCAGCAACGACGGCACGTACACGCTCCGCGCCGAGCTGCCCGGGCTGGATCCCGAGAAGGACGTCGAGATCACCGTGGACGGCGACACCCTCATCGTCAGCGCCGAGCACACCGAGAGCATCGAGGACAAGGACCACTCGGAGTTCCGTTACGGATCCTTCAGCCGGAGCGTCCGGCTGCCCGGCCAGATCCCCACCGAAGGTGTCGAGGCCTCCTATGCGGACGGCATCCTCACGGTCCGCGTCCCCATGAAGACCGAGCCTCCCGCAGGCCGTCGCAGCATTCCCGTCAAGCGGCCCCAGGCCCCGCAGGCGGAGGAGCCGTCATGACCACCAAGAGGGTGCTGGTCGCCTACGGCAGCAGGCACGGCGCGACGGCCGGGATCGCCTCGAAGATCGGCAGGGCCCTCCGTGAGGACGGCCTTGACGCCGTGGTGCTCCCGGCGGACGACGTGGACGACGTCCGCGGCTTCGACGCGGTCGTCCTCGGCGGGTCCCTGTACGCAGGCCGCTGGAACGGCAAGGCCCTGCACTGTGCCGAGCGCAACGAGCAGTACCTCAAGCACCGCCCGGTGTGGCTGTTCAGCAGCGGCCCGGTCGACAGCTCCGCCGAGCAGCACGAGATCCCGCCGGTGCCCGCCGTGGCCAGGCAGATGGAACGGCTCGGCGCCCGCGAGCACGTCACCTTCGGAGGCAGCATCACCGCGTACACACCGGGAATCATCGCCAGGGCACTCGTCCGGCACGGCAAGGGCGGCGACTTCCGCAACTCGGAGCGGATCCGGACCTGGGCCCACCACATCAGCGGCGAACTCGCCACGGCCGCCTGAGAGGCCGACTCACGGAGCCGACCCGCCCGCCCGGCGGGTCGGCTCAACACGCGGTCACCCGGACGGCGGTGACTTTGTACTCGGGGCAGGAGGTGACGGGGTCGGCGTGGCCGGAGGTCAGCCGGTTCACCCCGGTCGCGGGGAAGTGGAAGGCGCAGAACACCTGGCCCGGCGCGGGTTCCGGGCTGATCCGGGCCGTGAGACGGGCGCGGCCGTGGCGGCTCTCCACCGTGACGGGCTCGCCGTCCCCGATGCCGAGGCGGGCCGCGTCGTCGGGGTGCAGGTCCAGGTGGTCGACCGGGGCGAGCCCCAGGTTGCCGCTGCGGCGGGTCATGCTGCCGGAGTTGTAGTGCGCCCAGCGCCGGCCGGTGACGAGGACCAGCGGGTGGTCGTCGTCGGGGGTCTCGCCGGGCGGCAGGTACGGGACGGCGGCCAGGTGGGCGAGTCCGTCCGGGGTGGCGAAGCGCTCCTCGTACAGCTTCGGCGTGCCGGGCCCGGCCGGGTCCGGGCAGGGCCAGGCCACGGCTCCCTCGCGGTCCAGGCGTTCGTGCGACAGTCCGGCGAAGAGCGGCGCGACGCGGGCGCACTCGGCCAGCGCGGCCGCCGGCGTCGGACAACCGAGGTCGCGCCCCATGGCCGATGCGACCGCGTGGAGGGCCGCGAAGTCGCTGAGGGCCCGGCCCGGCGGACGGACGGCGGCCCGGACCCTCTGGAAGCGGCGGTCGAAGTTCACGAAGGTGCCGTCCTTCTCCAGCCAGGAGGCCGCGGGCAGGACGAGGTCGGCGCGCTGGGCGGTCCGTGACGGGAACAGCTCGCTGCAGATGACGAACGGGCAGGAATCGAGGGCTCGTTCCACGTTCCCGGTGTCGGGGTCGGTGGCGCAGACGTCCTCCCCCAGGACCCACAGCGCCCGCAAGCCGCCCGCACGCGCGGCGGCGAACATGTCGGGGATGCGCAGGCCCGGTCGCGCGGGGACGGCCCCGCCCCACACCGCTTCCGCCCGCGCACGGGCGGCGGGGTCGGTCACCTTGCCGTAGCCGGGCAGCAGGTCGGGGAGGGCGCCCATGTCGGAGGCGCCCTGGACGTTGTTCTGGCCGCGCAGCGGGTTCACGCCGTAGCCGCGGTCGGTGCCCACGGCCCCGCGCAGGATTGCCAGGTTGGCCAGGGTGCGCACCCCGTCGGTGCCGTGGAGGTGCTCGGTGACGCCGAGCCCGTAGACGATGGCGGGGCGTTCGGCCCGTCCGTACAGCCGGGCGGCGGCGACCAGGTCGGCCGCGGGCACACCCGTCAGGAGGGCCACCTGCTCGGGGGTGTAGGACGCCACCAGTTCCGCCAGTTCCGTCGTCCCGCCGGCCCGCTCCCGCAGGAACCGGTGGTCGACCAGATCCTCGGCGAGCAGGACGTGGGCCAGGCCGTGGAAGAGTGCGACGTTCGTCCCGGGCCTCGGCCGCAGGTGGACGTCCGCGTACCGGGCCAGGCCCACCTCACGTGGGTCGGCGACCACCAGCCGCGCCCCGCGCAGAGCGCTTCGCAACAGCCGGGCCCCGACCACGGGGTGGGCTTCGACCGGGTTGGCGCCGACGACCAGCAGGCAGTCCGCCCGTACCAGGCCGTCGAACGCGTCGGTGCCGCCGGACAGCCCGAAGGAAGCCACGAGCCCCGCGGCCGAGGGGGCGTGGCACAGGCGGGAGCAGTTGTCGATGTTGTTGGTCCCGACCACGGTGCGCATGAACTTCTGGAACAGGTAGTTCTCCTCGTTGGTGGCCCGCGCCGAGGAGATGGCGGCGACCGAGTCGGGGCCGTACGCGCCGACGGCCGCTGCCAGCCGCCGCGCGATGTGCGCGGTGGCCGTCTCCCAGG
>NZ_JZWV01000045.1 GCF_000966975.1 Streptomyces katrae
CCCGCAGGTAGAGGTCGCCGGCCGGGCCGCCACCGCTTCCCGCGCCGCCTTCTCCGGCCAGCCGGATCCGCTGCCCGTCGGTCACGCCGGGCGGGACGTTCAGCTCGTAACTGCGGGGGCCGGCCCCGGTGTCGAGGGTGACGCGCCTGCGGCCGCCGGCGTACGCGTCCTCCACCTGGAGCGTGATCTCGGCCACCTGGTCGGTGCCCGGCGTCCGCCCGAAACCGCCCCGCTCCCCGCCCCGGCCGAACAGACCGCTGAGCAGGTCCTCGAAGTCCGTCCCGCCGAAGCCGCCACCGGGACCGCCCACGTCGAACCCGCCGTCGAAACCGCCGCCGA
>NZ_JZWV01000046.1 GCF_000966975.1 Streptomyces katrae
GTCGAAACCGCCGCCGAGGCCCGGCCCACCGCCGGTGTTGACGTACACCCGCCGTCCGCCGCCCCCGCCGAAGGGCCCGCCGGGGCCGGGCGCGGAGCCCTTCCCGGCCTGCTGCCACGCGTGGCCGAAGTGGTCGTAGCGCTTGCGGTTCTCGGGGTCGGAGAGGACCTCGTACGCCTCGCTGATCTCCTTGAACCGCTCCTCGGCCTCCGGGTCCTTGTTCAGATCGGGGTGCCAGCGGCGGGCGAGATTGCGGTACGCGCGCTGGATCTCCTCCGCACCGGCGTTCCTGGGGACGCCGAGTACGTCGTAGTAGTCACGCTTCGACGCGGCCATCGGCTACACCCCCGGTCCCCGCACCACCGTGCACCGCCGCGTCCACGTCCTCGTACGCCGTCGCACGTCATCGCTCCGGTTTCGCCGCGACCGACACGACCGCCGGGCGCAGCAGTCCGCTGTCGCTGTCGTATCCCGGGCGCAGCACCTGGACGATGCTGCCCGGTGCGGCCTCCGGCTCCTCGCGGACCTGAGCGGCCTCGTGGAGGGCCGGGTCGAAGCGGTCGCCGACCTGCGCGATCCGCCGGTAGCCCAGCTGGGCGAGCACCGCGAACGCCTGCTGGCAGACCGCCTCCACCCCGGCGACGATCGAACGCGGATCGGCCGCCGCGTGCTGGAGCGCCAGCTCCAGGTGGTCCACGACCGGCAGCCACTCGGCCGTCACACGGTCCCGTTCGCTCCGGCGCGCCTCCTCCAGCTGCCGTTCGCAGCGCTTGCGGAGGTTCTCCACGTCCGCCACGGCACGCTGCCAGCGATCCCGCAGTTCCTCGGCGTCCAGCTCGGGAAGGGCGGGCGCGGCATCGCGGGGTACGTCCGGTTCTTCGGCGGGGCGGCCGGGCTCTCGCGCCTTGTCGTTCATGGTCACCTCACTCGCGCACGGGCGTCAGCCGGGCCGGAACTCGGCGTCTATCACGTCGTCGTCCCCGCCCGGGGCCCCGCCGCCCTGCGGCGCGGAGCCGGGTCCCTGTCCGGAGCCGGGTCCCTGTCCGGAGCCGGCGCCACCGGGCCCGCCGGCCGCCGCCAGGCCGTGCAGCATCTGCTGGAGATCCCCGGTCAGGGACCGTACGCGGTCCAGCGGGGCCTCCTCCTTGACGGCCTGCCGCGCGTCGGCGACCAGCGTCTCGGCCCGCGCCTTCTCGTGCACGGCGACCGCGTCGCCGAGCTCGCCGAGGCGCCGCTCCACCTGGTACGCGACGCTGTCCAGCGCGTTGCGGGCCTCCACCAGCTCGCGGAGGCGGGAGTCCTCGGCCCGGTTGCGTTCGGCGTCCTGGACCATGCGCTGGACCTCGGCCTCGTCCAGGGTGCCGCTGCCGGAGACGGTGATGCTCTGCTCGGCGCCGGTGTCCTTGTCCTTCGCCGACACGTTCAGGATGCCGTTGGCGTCGATGTCGAACGTCACCTCGATCTGCGGCAGCCCCCGGGGCGCCGGGCGGATGTTCTCCAGCCGCACCCGGCCCAGCACCCGGTTGTCGGCGGCCCGTTCGCGTTCGCCCTGGAGGACGACCACGTCCACGGCCGGCTGGTTGTCGTCGGCCGTGGTGAAGGTCTCGCTGCGCCGGGTGGGGATGGTCGTGTTGCGCTCGATGAGCTTGGTCATCAGCCCGCCCAGCGTCTCCACGCCCAGGGAGAGCGGGGTGACGTCCAGCAGCAGCACGTCCTTGACCTCGCCCTGGAGCACCGCCGCCTGTACGGCCGCGCCCAGGGCCACGACCTCGTCGGGGTTGACCGACATGTTGGGGTCCTTGCCGCCGGTCAGCCGCCGCACCAGCGCCTGCACGGCCGGGATCCGCGTGGACCCGCCGACGAGGATCACCTCGTCCAGGTCGTCGGCCGTCACCTTGCCGTCGGCCATCGCCTGCCGCACCGGGCCCATGCACCGCTCCACCAGGTCGGCCGTCAGCTGCTCGAACGTGGCCCGGCTCACGGTGGTCGTCAGGTGCTTGGGGCCGGAGGCGTCCGCGGTGACGAAGGGCAGATTGATCTGTGTCTGCGCGGTCGAGGACAGCTCCACCTTCGCCTTCTCCGCCGCCTCGTACAGCCGCTGCAGCGCCTGCGGGTCGCGGCGCAGGTCGATCCCGTTGAGCCGCTGGAAGTCCTCCGCCAGGTGGTCCACCAGCCGCCGGTCGAAGTCGTCGCCACCGAGGTGGGTGTCGCCGGCGGTGGAGCGCACCTCCACCACGCCGTCGCCCACGTCCAGGACGCTGACGTCGAACGTGCCGCCGCCGAGGTCGAAGACCAGGACCGTCTCGTGCTTCTTCTTGTCGAGTCCGTAGGCCAGGGCGGCCGCGGTCGGCTCGTTGATGATCCGCAGCACCTCGAGCCCGGCGATCCGGCCGGCGTCCTTCGTCGCCTGTCGCTGCGCGTCGTTGAAGTACGCCGGGACCGTGATCACGGCCTGGGTGACCTTCTCCCCGAGCTGCTTGGAGGCGTCGTCGGCGAGCTTGCGCAGGACGGAGGCGGAGATCTCCTCCGGGGCGTACTGCTTGCCGCGTACGGAGAAGCGCGCCGCGTCCTCGGGACCGGGGACCACCTCGTACGAGACCTGCCCGGCCTCCGTGGCCACCTCGGCGTGCCTGCGGCCGACGAACCGCTTGGCGGAGTACACGGTGCCCTGGGGGTTGAGCACCGCCTGGCGCCGGGCCATCTGGCCGACGAGCCGCTCGCCGGTGTCGGTGAAGGCCACCACCGACGGCGTCGTCCGGCCTCCTTCGGTGTTGGTGATCACTCGGGGCTGGCCGCCCTCGTAGACGGCGATCACCGAGTTCGTCGTACCAAGATCGATACCCACAGCCTTCGCCATCGCCATCCCTCCAGCCTGGACTCGCGTCCTGCCTCGCACGCGGCCTCCCGCGCCTGCCCGCATTCGGCTTCGGCATGCCCTGGGCGGCACCGCCTTCCCGGACCTCAGCTCCGCGTGGAAGGCTGTGCATCAGGCCTGATCGGCCAAGGGGCGGTGCGTGATGGGTCGAGGGTGAACAGCGCGCCGTCCGGATCCCGTACGGTGACCTGTCTGGTCCGGGTCGGCCACGCGCCCTCCTGAACCACCGTCCCGCCGTGTTCGACGGCGGCCTCGGTGGCGGCCTCCAGGTCCCGGACCCGGAAGTGGACGAGCCAGCGCGGTCGCAGCTGGGGCTTCTCGGCGGCCTCTTCGACGGGTCCGCTGTTGAGGCGCGCCACGTCCTCGCCGTCGTACCGCAGGACGACCTGGTCGTGCTCGTAGGAGACCTCGCAGCAGCCCGTCCCGCCGTCCGAGGCCCACTGGAGCGTCTCGCCGTAGAAGAGGGCGGCGTCGAGGGCATCCGCGGTGTGAAGTTCCAGCCAAGCGGGGGCCGTTCCGTCTCCGACCCGCCACTCCGTCAGGACCCGCCCTTCCCAGATCCCGAAGGCCGCGCCCTCGCGGTCGACGGCCAGGGCCGCGCGCCCGCGCGGAGGGTAGGCGACGGGTCCGACGCCGACGGTGCCTCCGCGCTCGCGGATCCGGGCCACCGCGTCGTCGGCGTCGTCGACGGCGAAGTACGGGGTCCACGCCACCGGGACGGCCAGCTCGCGGGCCACCGCGGCGATGCCGGCCACGGGAACGCCGTCCGCCTCCGCCACCGAGAAGGCCCGGCCCAGCGATCCCCGCCGGAACGTCCACCCGAGCACCGCGTTGTAGAAGCTCTCGGAGGCGGCCACATCCCGCGCCGTCAGGCTGATCCAGCAGGGCGCCCCCGCGAGTTCCGCCGTCACCAGAACCATGATCATCTCCTCCTCTCGGGTCGGCCGGGGCCGTCCGCGCGAGGCCGGGCCCCGGCGGGCACGCGGGCTCGCCCGTCGGCTGGCGCCTGCCCATCCGCCTGCCCGGTACGCACGGCCCGGGCCTTACCGGACGGTGGCCGCGTCGACACCGGTGCGGCTCGGCGACGGGGGGCGACGGTGCCGGCCGCCTCCCGCAGCGCCGGACCCACGCCCCCGTCCGTCACGCCCCGGCCCCGCAGGACGGCCTGGCCCCGTCCAAGGGGACGCTCCCCGACCGCACCGGGGGCCGCCGCCTCCGCTCAGGGACGGGCGGGCGCAGGGGACGGGGCTGCTCGGCCCAGATCGTCTTCCCGGCAGCGGTGTGACGCGTTCCCCACCGTTCGGCGAGCTGCGCGACCAGCAGCAGCCCGCGTCCGCCCTCGTCCAGGGCGCGGGCCCGCCTGGGATGTGGAGAGGTGTTGCTCCCGTCGGACACCTCGCAGATCAGCATGCCGTTGTGGATCAGCCGCAGCTCGATCGGATCCCCGGCGTGCCGGATCGCGTTGGTGACCAGTTCGCTGACGATCAGCTCGGTCGAGGGCGCGGCCTCCTCCAGGTCCCACCGCTTCAGCTGGGCCACCGCCCGCCGCCGTGCGTCGGGGACCGCCGCCGGGTCGGCGGGGATGTTCCACGTGGCCACGTGCGCCGCGTCCAGCGGACGGGTGCGGGCGACCAGGAGAGCGACGTCATCGTCCGGCGCGACGGGCAGCAGCGATCCGATCACGGTGTCGCACACGTCGTCCAGCGAAGGAGCCGGGGCGGTCAGCGCGAGCCGCAGGGCCTCGATGCCGCCCTCCACGTCCCGGCCCCGCGCTTCGACCAGGCCGTCCGTGTAGAGCACGAGGAGGCTGCCCGCCGGGAGGGTGAAGTCGGCGGCCTCGAAGGGCACGCCTCCCACGCCGAGCGGCGGCCCCGGTTCCAGGTCCAGGACCTCCACCGCGCCGTCGGGACGGACGACCACCGGCGCCGGATGTCCTGCGCTGGCCACGGTGCAGAGCCGGGAGACCGGATCGTAGACGGCGTACACGCAGGTGGCCCCGATCTCGCCGTCGGAGCTCGGCCGCTCCCGGGCCTCTTCGAGGATCAGGTCGTCGAGGTCCGTCAGCAGCTCGTCCGCCGGCAGGTCGACGTCGGCCAGGGTGCGCACCGCGGTGCGCAGGCGGCCCATCGCGGCGGATGCGTGGACGCCGTGTCCGACGACGTCGCCGACGACGAGGGCCACCCGGGCGCCGGACAGGGGGATGACGTCGAACCAGTCCCCGCCGACCCCCGCATGCGGTTCGGCCGGGAGGTAGCGCGTCGCCGTCTCCACCGCCTGCAGAGTCGGCAGCCGCTGCTGCAGGAGGCTGCGCTGCAAGGCGAGAGCGGCTCCATCGCTCTCCTCGGGGATCGTCGCCTGCACCGACCACCACCGCATGGCGCCCTCGGCGTCCAGCAGCGGGCACGCCTGCACGTCCGCCTCGATCCGGTATCCGCTGCGGTGGCGCAGGACGGCCCTGCCGATCCAGGCCCGGCGCTCGGCCAGGTGCCGCCGCGCCGGATCGGGCAGCCGGCCGTCCGCCAGCAGCCCGGCGGCGTTGCGCCCGACCACCTCGGCCGGAACGTAGCCCAGCAGCACCTGGGCCCCGGGGCTCCAGGCGGTGACCGTTCCCGTGGGATCGACGGCCGCCAGTGCCATCTCCGTCACGGGCAGGAATCCGTCAGTGCCCCCGGGTGACAGTGTGCGGTACCTGCTCATCGTGCTCACCCCTGCGCTGCGCCCCCGGGCAACGGGTACGAGACGTCCGCACGGCGCGTCACCGTCGCTCGAGTCACACCCGCGCGAGGGCAGCGACTCAATTTCCTATTTGTTACCTATGCCACCTTACATACCAGCAGCGGCATAGAAAACTTGAGCCGAGCCTTGTCAAGTTGTCTGCTGCGAGCTATATAAGAGTTATCGGGAGCAAACCCGGAGCAAACCATGAACCAGCTCTTGATATCCATGAGGAGGCGATGATCGGATGCTGATGCGAACCGACCCTTTCCATGAGCTGGACCGGCTCACCCAGCTCTTCAACGGCGTGCAGCGCCCTGCGGCGATGCCCATGGACGCCTGGCGTGAGGACGGCTCGGTGTGGGTCAAGTTCGACCTGCCGGGCGTCGACCCCGACTCCGTCGACCTGAGCGTTGAGGAGGACATGCTCACCGTTCAGGCCGAACGCAAGCCGGAGGTCAAGGAAGGTGCCGACGTGGTGATCTCCGAGCGGCCCACGGGTACGTTCACCCGTCAGCTGTTCCTCGGCGAGAACCTGGACACGGAGCACATCGAGGC
This sequence comes from Streptomyces katrae, assembly GCF_000966975.1. Lineage (GTDB taxonomy): Bacteria > Actinomycetota > Actinomycetes > Streptomycetales > Streptomycetaceae > Streptomyces > Streptomyces katrae. Next base: position 6,149 of record NZ_JZWV01000046.1, read on the forward strand.
GGTGTACGACGCCGGCGTGCTCAGTCTGCGCATCCCGGTTGCCGAGCAGGCCAAGCCGCGGAAGATCGAGATCGGCACCGGCGGCAGCAAGGAGCTGCAGTCGTGATCCGTCGGCGGGCGCCCGGCCCCGTCCGGGTGCCCGTGGCGGCCCTGCGGCAGCGGATCGTCAGGACTGCGCGGCCGGGCCGGCCGGGCCGGCCGGGTAGAAGGTGATCAAGGTGGCGGTGTCGTCCTGGTCCAGGACCCGGATGGCCGTTTCGGGGACGTCCACCGTCGAGACGTCGATCTCCTTCGGATGCGCCACGATGTGTCGCAGCACGACGGGGTAACGGGGCGGCCGCCCCCCGACGGCGACGACCACCGCGTCGCTCTTGTGGTCGTACGAGAGGTAGGAGAAGGGCAGTCGCTCGGCTTCGTACTGATGGCCGATGCTCTGGTCCATCACTTCGATCGTGATGAGCTCCCCCTCATGGGTGGCGGTGGCCTCGTCGAGCGTGCTCGTCCAGTCACTCCGGTCGAGAGATGCGTTGCCAGGCATGTTTTCGGACCTTCGGTCGGATTCTCGCGGGTCGGCTGTGCGGACCTCGGCGGTGGCAGTCACTCCGACGCGCGCTCACATGCTTGGGGCTACCCCTGCCCGGGCCCTGCATTCCCCCGCGACCCGGCGGACATCCGTCATGCGTCGCATCACAGACGGGCCGCCTGTCATTCCCCCTGTCCTGCTGGTTTAGCCGGTGGTGGGACGGACAGTCGCCGGAAGACGGGAGCGCGGCACCCTTCGAGTGGGGTTCCGGCTCCGCTCCCGCCCGCTGAGGCATGGAGGTGTTGACGATGGTGCTGCCGATCCGGCGCGGAGGCGCTCTGTCCGAGCGGCTGCGGCCGTCCTGGGACCCGTTCCGGGACTTCGAGAACATGTGGGGCGAGATGGGCCGGCTGCTGGAGCAGGCGGCGGTTTCCCGCCACCACCGGCGGCCAGTGGCTGCCGATGGCCGAGGAAGAGGAAACCGACGACGCGTACGTCGTACGGATGGAGCTGCCGGGTGTACCCGCGGAGAACGTCGACATCGAGGTCGGCGACAACGAGCTCAGCATCAGCGGAGAGGTCTCCGAGGAGCACCGCGGAAAGGTTCTGTCCCGTAGGACGGGCAGGTTCTCCTACCGCACCAGCCTTCCGGGCATGGTGGACGCCGGCCAGTGCGACGCGGACCTGAGCGACGGAATGCTCACGGTGCGCATCGCGAAGGCGACCGAGAGGAAGCGCCGCAAGATCGAGCTCAAGAGCGCGGGCGCCGAGGGCATCGGCGCGGCCGAAGAGTCCCGGATGGCCGGAGGCGGTCGAGGCGCGCAGGCCGAGACGGCTGAGGACATGCAGGGGACCGAGGGCACTTGAGCACTCGGACGACCGAGGGAACAGCAACAAGGGGAGGGCGCCCCGTCCGCCGCCGCCCCGCCCGGGCGACCGGCTACGGCGCCGCGGTGCCCTTCACGGTGTACGGCTCACGGCCCTCGAGCGGGTAGACCTTGGTCCACATGCTTCCGCACGGGCAGTGGTAGGTCTCGACGAGCTCGCCGGCCGGTGATACTTCCATGCCGTCCCTGTGGCGGATGTGCACGTGTTCGCCCATGACGGCACCTGCTGTTCTGTGTGGGGAAGTGGATCCGCTCAGTCTGCGCAGTGACATGGCCGCCCGCAATACCCTGTCCGAAACATGAACAAACCACCCCGAAGGGGTGCCGCGCCCGCTCATGCGCGGGCCTCCGTGGCCGGGGTTGTCCCGGGGGCCGGGGCGAGGTGGTGCTCGTAGGTCTGGAAGCCGTCCCGGACGCCGAGGATGACCTCGCCGAGGACGAGGTGGCCGTCGTGGATGAGCGGGGTGTCGCGCAGGGCCTCGATGAGGAAGTAGTACGCGCCCAGGTCCTCGGTCTCCAGCACGGCGAAGTCGGAGAAGCGGCCGCTGAAGGCCTCGGCGTCGAAGAACCGGGCCGTGACGCGGTCCGCGTACCGGGCGAACACCGGCTCGATGTGCGCGGCACGCATGCGGTTGCGTTCCTCGCGCGGCAGCGCCAGCCAGCGCGGAGTGAGCGTGTAGGTCAGCACGATGCCGTACGTCATGAGTCCCCCAAAGTGAATTGTTTACACCGTTAACTCTAATGAGAAGCTAAAGTGATACCCGTTAACTTTGTCAAGGGGAGGACGGGACCACGGCGATGACGGACACCTCGGGGGCTGCCGCGGGCAGGCGCCGCCACCGCGTGCGCGAGGAGGCCCTGGCCGATGCGATGCGCATCGCCCGGCGGCTGCTGGTCGAGGAGGGGCCGGCGGCGGTGACGGTCCGGGCGGTCGCCCGGGAGATGGGCCTGACGGCTCCGGGCCTGTACCGGTACTACGCCGGGCACCGGGAGCTGGTCCAGGCCCTGGTCTCCCACCTGTACGACGAACTCGCCGCCGCCCTGGCCGCAGCCCGCGAACGGCAGCCCGCCGACCGGCCCGGGCCGCGGCTGCGCGAGGTCGCCCGTGAACTGCGCCGCTGGGCGCTGGCCCACCCCAACGAGTTCACCCTGCTGTTCGCCAAGCCCGTGGCGGACGCCGACACCGCACCCGGGGCCGCCGCCCACGACCCCAGCTGGCGCTTCGGGACGGTCGTCCTCGGCCTCATGGTCGAACTCTGGCGCCGCGGCGGCGTACGGGTGCCCGCGGACCTGGACCCGGGCTGGGCGGCGCAGCTGGAGGAGGTGCGCGAACACCTGTCGGGAGAGCCCGTGCCCCTGGAGGCGATCTATGTCTTCGTCGCCTCATGGGCCCGTCTGTACGGGGCGGTGGCGGTGGAGGTCTTCGGGCACCTCGACTTCGCCCTCACCGACCCCGGGCCCCTCTTCGAGCACACCGTCGACGACGTCCTCGCGATGCTGGGCGACCCGGCCGCCTGACCGCCTGGCGGGGGTGACCGCCTGGCGGGGGTGACGGAAGTCTTACGGTGCGGTGCGGGAGACGCCGTCGGCGGGTGGGGTTCCGTAACGTCCCGGGCATGCGAGTTCTCGTTACAGGAGGAGCCGGTTTCATCGGCTCGCACGTGGTGGCCGTCCTGGCAGCCGGGGGGCACACGCCCGTGGTGCTGGACGCCTTGTTGCCCACCGCCCATCCGGATGCTCCCGAGCTGCCGGACGCCGAGTTCGTCCGGGGTGACGTGCGGGACGCGGAGGCGGTGGGGCGGGCCCTGCGCGGTGTGGACGCCGTGTGTCATCAGGCCGCGATGGTGGGCCTGGGGAAGGACTTCGCGGACGCGCCGGAGTACGTCGCCTGCAACGACCTGGGGACGGCGGTGCTGCTGGCCGGGATGGCCCGGGCGGGGGTGCGGCGGTTCGTGCAGGCCGGGTCGATGGTGGTGTACGGGGAGGGGCGGTACGAGTGCCGCGAGCACGGAGTGGTGCGGCCGGGCCCGCGGGCGGTCCCGGATCTGGAGGCGGGCCGGTTCGAGCCGTGCTGCCCGCGGTGCGGGGCCGAGCTCGTCCCCGGCCTGGTGGACGAGGACGCGCCGGCGGATCCGCGGAACGTGTACGCGACGACGAAGCTCGCGCAGGAGCACCTGGCCGCCGCCTGGGCGCGGTCGAGCGGTGGTACGGCCGTGTCGCTGCGGTACCACAACGTGTACGGGCCGGGGATGCCGCGCGACACCCCGTACGCGGGTGTCGCCTCCTTCTTCCGGTCCGCGCTGGCCCGGGGGGAGGCCCCGCGGGTCTTCGAGGACGGCGCGCAGCGGCGGGACTTCGTGCACGTGCGGGACGTGGCCCGGGCGAACGCGGCGGCCCTGGCCGGTGTCGAAGGGCTGCCGGACGGCGGGCACAGGGCGTACAACGTGGGCAGCGGCGATCCCCACACCGTGGGGGAGATGGCCGCCGCGCTCGCGGCCGAGCACGGCGGCCCGGCTCCCGTGGTCACGGGGGAGTTCCGGCTGGGCGACGTCCGGCACATCACGGCGGACTCGGCCCGGCTGCGCCGTGAGCTGGGCTGGCGGCCCGAGGTCACGTTCGCCGAGGGCATGGCCGAGTTCGCCCGGGCCGGCCAGCGGGCCCCGGTCCGGGCCGGGTAGCCCGGCCGGAGCGCACGGGCCGGCCGGGGCCGGCGCGGATGCCGGAGCATGCGGGCCGGTTGGGGTCGG
>NZ_JZWV01000037.1 GCF_000966975.1 Streptomyces katrae
GTTCGAGGCGGCCGTCGGCGCGGCGCAGCAAGGGAGTCGTCAGGCGTTCCTCCGAGACGGCGAAGCCGTGCGCGAACCGGCCCTTCACGCACGCGTGTCCCTGGTTGACGGGTCCGTCCCGGGCCGGGAGCACGGCTGCGACGGCCCCGTCCCGGACGGCCACGTCGAGGGCGCACCCGACCCCGCAGAATCCGCAGGTCGTACGGACCACGTCCGGTGCGGCGGCGTCGCGGGGGACCACCCGGGGCAGCTCGCCGGACGTCAGACCGCTGCCCCCGCCCGGCTGGGTGATCGCCCCCGTCGGGCAGGTGTCGACGCAGCCACCGCAGGCCACGCAGTCCGATCCCGCCCAGGACCCGCCCGTGCCCGGTGCGACGACGGTGTCCGCGCCCCGCCCGGTGAGGGTGAGCGCGAAGGTCCCCTGGACCTCGGCGCACATCCGGACGCACCGTCCGCAGGCGATGCACAGGTCCCGGTCGAGGTGGACGTACGGGTGGGAGTCGTCCCGTCCACGGCCGCCGGACCCCCGCGCCTCCTCCGGGCCGATGCCCAGGTCGCGGCAGACCCGCGCGAGTTCGGAGGGCACCTGCGGCCCGAGGGCGTAGGACGGGAGCGCCGAGACGATCGTCCGTACGGCGTCCCGCCGCAGGTCCACGAGTTCCTCGGTGCCGGTCGACACCCGGGTTCCCGCCGCGGCCGGCGTGACGCAGGCGGCGGTCAGTCGGCCGTCGGCGCGCACCAGGCAGGTCCGGCACGAGCCCACCGGGCTCAGCCGGGAGTCGGAGCAGAGCGCGGGCAGCTCCACGCCCGCCGCTGTGGCGGCGTCCAGCAGAGAGGCGCCCTCGGACAACTCCACGGTCCGGCCGTCGACTACGAGCGTGAGTGTGCCGCGAGCGCCGGTCATGAGGCCCACCCCGCCGGGAACCGCTGCCCGTAGGCGCGGGCGAGACCGCGCACGGCCGCGGGCAATCGCCGCCCGAACGCGCACAGGCTCGCCTCCTCCAGCACCCGCGCGAGCCGGACCCAGTCCTCGCCGGGATCCTCCCCGGCCGTCGCCAGCTCCAGCCCCAGGCGGCTGCCGACACGACAGGGCGAACAGGCTCCGCAACTCTCGGCGGCCGCGAACTGCCAGGTGTGGCGGAGGACGTCGGCCGGTCCGACGGAGTCGTCGAAGGCGACGAGCCCGCCGTGGCCGAGGGCGGCGCCCCGGGCCGCCAGTTCCGCGTCGGCCAGCGCCACGTCCAGACCGTCCGCGGGCAGGAACCCGCCGAGGGGGCCGCCGATCTGGAGGACGGCCAGGCGCGCCCCCTCCCTGAGCCCGCCGCCGAGCCCATGGACGATGTGCTCCACGGAAGTACCGAGTTCGACCTCGTAGACGCCCGGCCGGGCGAACCGCTCCGAGAGGCTGACGAGCTTGGTGCCCGGTTCGGAGGGGGTCCCGCGCCGGGCGTACGCGGCGCCGCCCCGGCTCACGATCCAGGGCAGCGCGGCCAGCGTCTCCACGTTGCCGACCACCGTGGGGGCGTCCCACAAGCCCCGTTCGGTGGGGTACGGCGGCCGCGCACGGGCGCAGCCCCGCCCGCCTTCGAGGCTCGCGATCAGAGCGGTCTCCTCGCCGGCGACGTACGACCCGTGCCCGGCACCCACCTCGACCTCCAGCACGCGGCCCGTGCCGTGCACGTCCCGCCCGAAGTGCCCTTCCTCGCAGGCCCGTTCGTATGCGCGTCGGAGGGTGGCGAGCGCGGTGGGGTACTCGGAGCGGACCAGTACCCGGCCCCTGGCCGCTCCACAGGCGAAGCAGGCCAGCGCCAGACCGGCGAGGACACGCCGTGGATGAACCTCCATCAGGAGCCGGTCGGCGTAGGAACCGGGGTCCCCCTCGTCGCCGTTGGCCACCACCACCGTGTCGTCCGCACGCCGGACCGCCCGCCATTTCGCGGCCACCCCGTAACCGGCCCCGCCCCGCCCCCGCAGACCCGATGCCGCCACGTGCTCGCGGACCTCCTCGGGATCCGACGTGGTGAC
>NZ_JZWV01000038.1 GCF_000966975.1 Streptomyces katrae
TCCGACGTGGTGACCGTCCGCCGCCAGATCTCCAGGGGGTCCACCGCCGCGGGGCCGGCGCCCAGGAGCACCGGGTCACCGGTGGTGTCGGCACCGGGGACGGAGGGGGCGGTGCGCGGAGCGCGGCCCGCGATCTGGCCGGTCAGGCCGGGGCCCGTGCAGGCCTGGCCGTCGGTCAAGGCGGCAGGGGCCGCGTAGCAGTGGCCGAGGCAGCGTACGGCCTGGAGGGAGACGGCCCCGTCGGGGGAGACGCCTCCGGCACGGAGACCGAGCTCCTGTTCCACGGCGTCGAGCGGGTGTCCGGCCGTCGCGGCGAAGCACGCCGCGCCGGTGCACACGCGGACATGGCGCCGTCCGTGGGGGGCCGCGAGATCGGCGTAGAACGTGGCCGGACCGAGGGCCGAAGCGGCCGGCAGACCGAGCCGGGCGGCGACGGCCGGGGACCAGGCCGTGCTGTCGCAGGCGTTTCCCGTTCGGGCCCGCGCCAGTTCGTCCAGAAGCCGGTCTCCAGGGCGTTCCCGCCGTGATGCGAGGGCCCGCAGCGCGTCGAAGCGGTCGGCCCCGGCGGTCTGTCCATGGCTCATGGCTCCTCCTCGCAAAGGAAAGCGGTCGGGGCCGCGCACCGCACGATCAGGATCCGCGAGAAGCGGATGGGCTCCTTCCGCCCCCTCGTGCGCCCGGGCCGATCTCGTCCGCAGGGCCCGGAGGCATCTCCAGGACGCTCCAGGCGACCGGGCCGAGCAGGTCCGCGACCCTCCGGAAGACGTCCATCAGCAGGTCGTCCACCGTCAGCACGCCTACGACCCGATGCCCGTCGAGGACGGGAAGACGCCGAACCCCGCTGGTGCGGAACGTCCGGTACGCGGTGTGGATGTCGTCGTGGACGCCGACCGCGACGGCGGGGGTGGTCATGACCTGGAGCACCGGATCGTCACGGTCGAGCCCCGGGGCCACCGCGCGTACGGCGATGTCACGGTCGGTGACGATGCCGCGCAGGGCTCCGCCCTCCGTGACGGCCAGGCAGCCGACGCCGTGTACGGCCATCTGACGGGCCGCCTCTCCGACGGTCGTCGTGGGGGTGACGGACACCGCGGGCGCGGACATGCATGCGGAGACGTTCATCGTCCAGCTCCTTCCGGCGGCTCCTTCCGGCCGGATCCGTGCCGCCCACGGTAGGCCCGGCGGGCGGAGCGGGGGAGGGCCGACCGGACCCGTGGAGCGGGACCGCATGGCCCTGGGCGCCGCCGGCCCGGCCGGGCACCATGGCGAGCAGATGCAGACCAGTACTCCTGCGCCGAGGTGACCTGAGATGGCAGACACGACCTGGACCACCACGGGGGTCTACACGGGATCCGGCGGGGTCCTCACGGACGAGGCCGGGATCCTCACCGGGGAACTGACGGTGCGCACCACGTGGGAGCCGGAGCGGGCACACGTGTGCGTCCAGTACGTGGGCGCCACCGAGTGGTACGCCCTGGCCGGCAGCCCGCTGCCCTGCGCTTCCGCCGAAGCCGGCCGCTCGCTCCACCAGAGTGCGGTGGATGCCGTCCGCGCCGGCGGTGCGACGCCCTTCGCCCCCATCGTCTCCGTCGGGTCAGCGTCGGCATGGGGTGCGTTTGCCGGATGACCGAGGTGTGCACGCCTACGGACGGTGACATGCGGATCGCTTACCGGCAGGCATCGAGAGGTGGTGGAGATGATGGGACCCATGGCCCCCGTTGTCGTAGGAGTCGACGGTTCCGATGCCAGCCTGTCCGCGGTGGACTGGGCCGCCGATGAGGCAGCACGACTGTCCCTTCCCCTGCGCATCGTGTACGCCTCGCTGTGGGAGCACTACGAGGGAGCCGTGCCCGCCTGGACCCTCGACCGTCCCTCCGGACAGGTTCTCGCCGAGAACATCGTGGCGGCCGGCGCCGAGCGCGTACGGCAGCGAAGGCCCGGTGTGCCCGTCACGACGGACATCGTGGCCGAGGACGCGGCGAGTGCCCTGCTGCGCGAGGGACACATGGCAGACGTGGTCGTCGTCGGCTCGCGCGGACGCGGGGAACTGGCCGATCTGCTGCTCGGCTCCGCCGCTCTTGTCGTGGCTGCCAGGTCCTCGGGGCCGGTCATCGTCGTGCGCGGGGACCGGCAGGCCCTGGAAGGACGCCACGGACGCGTACTGCTCGGCATAGGCCCCCACGACGTGGACTCCCCAGCCGTACGGTTCGCCTTCCGCGAGGCCGCCGCACGCGACGCGGAACTCGATGTCGTCTGCACCTGGCGACGCCAACTGCACGAACCGGCCGACCACATGGCCGTGTCCGGCGACGTCCCCCGTGACCGCGAGCAGCGGGCGGCGGCGCTGGTGGACAAAGCCGTGGAAGCCGTGTCCCGGGACCATCCACAGGTGCTGCTGCGCCGCACCACGCTCGAAGGCACCGCACGCAAGGTGCTCACGGAGCGGTCCGCCGCAGCGGACATCCTCGTCGTCGGCGCACGGCGCCCGGGCAGCCTGGTCGGCATGGAGCTGGGGAGGGTGGCCCACCGGGCCCTGCACCATGCCCACTGCCCCGTCGCAGTCGTCCCGCAGCACCACGACGCACCGGTTCCGGATGAATCGTGACCTCGGCCCGACCGGCGGCGCAACGGTGGTCTCGGCTGCGGCTGTGGCCGGCTTTCGATGATCTGGATCAAAGACCTCACCCGGACCATCTGTTGAGCACAACCACATACGCGCCTAGCGGCCGTTCGTGCCGGTGGCCCATATCGCCTGGTGGCTGGAGTTGTAGATGACGAGGTTGCCGTCCTGCTGGAAGGCGAGGGTCGAGCCCGGGTTACCCCAGGTGCCCGAGGACCACAGCGCCGGGCCGCCGCCCGCTGCGTAGACGACGAGGTTGCCGTCGGTCTGGAACGTGAAGGTCGAGCCCGAGTGGTTCCAGGTGTTGGAGGACCAGATCGGGGTGGCGGTGTTGTTGTAGATGACGAGGTTGCCGTCTTCCTGCATGGCAAGTTCGTAGTTTTGGACGCAGATGTACTCGCCGTGGGTGGTCCCGAAGCCTCCGTTGAAGACCCAGTCACCTTCACCCGTCTGCTTCCGATACTGGCACGCGTAGGGGAACGGGTATCCGGCGTTCGCCGCGGGCGCGACGGTCATCACGGCGGCGACGCTCGCGGCGGTCACGAGGCCGGCGGCCAGGGTCTTACGCACGAGGGGCCTACGCAAACGCATGAGAGGTCTCCAAGAACACGGCAGCAGACGACATGCTCGTGATCATATATGCGCGGACTGTTCCGCTCGGTTGACCTGAAAACCCGTCGGCCTCGGTCAAGTCGAGCTTCTGGCACGGTCGGTGGCCTGGTCGGCTCAACGGTGTTCACCGACGTCATCCGTCTCCCAGGCGAGTCGCTCCGTGACCCCGACGACACCGTCGACGGCGCGGCAGAGCCGTTCCACGACCGGGATCAGGCTCCTGAAGCGCAGCACGCCGTGGAGGGTCACCTCGCCGTCCTCGACGCTCACGGAGACGGCGGACGGGTCCAGGTGGAGGGTCCGGTCGAGAACGTCACCGGTGATCTCCTGGCGGACGGCGTCGTCGTCGCGGAGGAAGATCCGCAGCAGGTCGCCGCGGGTGACGATGCCCACCAGGACATCGGCGTCATCGACAACCAGCAGTCGCTTGACCCGCTGGCTCTCCATGAGCCGGGCGGCCTCCGCCACGGTCCAGTCGGGCCGTGCGCAGACGGGCGGTGCCGACATCAGCTCCTCCGCCGTGGTACCCGCGGCCTTGCCGCTTTCCCACGGTTCTGGCCGCGGCAGCGAGTGGAACCACTCGCCCTGATCGGCTGACTTCGGCAGGAGGTCACCCTCGGAGATCACGCCAAGCGGATGGCCGGCGGCGTCGGTCACCGCCACCGCGGAGACCTTGTGCCGGCCGAGCGTGCGCACGATGTCCTTGAAGGTCGCGTGGCCCGGGACCGTGACGACCTCACGGGTCATCAGCTCGCCCACTTCCCTGTGCCTCACCGTGTTCTCCCTTGCTTTCGTTGCCGCGTCAGGTGCCGCCGTCAGGCCGGAACCCGCTGGTGGAGCGTGGACGTGACGTCCACGACGCCGGGAACGGCGCGTGCGACGCGCACGAGTACGTCGGTCAGTGCCGGGTCGGCCACGTCGCCCTCCATCGGTACAGCACCGTGGTCGACGTGTACGTGTACGTGTACGTGCACGATCGCCGCGCCGGACGGGCCGACCGGTTCCCGGCCGGGGGCTGAGCGGACCGGTTCCCCACCCGTTCACGATGGGTCCTGCTGCGTGCCCTGGGTATGGGCCGCCACGTAGTCCGCGCAGCTCTCGAGCGTGGTGAGCGACGGGTAGTCCTGCTCCGGCAGGGCGAGCCCCGTGCGACCGCTGAGCAGCTCGACGAAGTTGAGGAAATCCAGCGAGTCCATCTCCAGGGGTGCGCGGAAGTTCTCGCGGGGGGACACCGAGGAGAGATCGGCGCCGGGCACGACCTCCTCGATCACCGCCTTGATCGTCTCGAGGGCTTCGTCGCGGGTCACAGGTCCTCCGGGTGCTGGAGCAGGCGGTCGAGTGCGGTGAGGAAGCGGGAGCCGTCCGCACCGTCGCTGGCCCGGTGGTCGGCGGACAGGGTGGCGGTGACGGTCGGGTGGACGGCGAGCATGCCGTCCACCGCTACGGGGCGGTCGGTCACCCGCCCGAGGCCGACCATCGCGACCTGGGGCGGGTAGATCACGCCGAAGACCGTCTCGACGCCCTGATCACCCAGGTTGGTCACGGTGAGCGTCGGGTCCGCCGTCTCCGAGGCGCGGAGCCGGCCGTGCCTCGCCCGGGCGACGAGGTCCTTCAGCGTGGCCATCAGCTCCGGCAGGGGCATCCGGTCGGCGTCCGCCAGAGCGGGCGCCACGAGCCCGCCCCCGCGTAGCGAGACGGCCGTGCCGAGGCGGACGCCGGTGGCGGGCACGAACCGGTCGTCGCTCCAGTGGCCGTTCAGCTCGGGCACCTCACGGGCGGCCAGTGCGACGGCTTTGAGCAGCAGTGCCGCCGGGACGAGGCGGTCGGCGACCTGCCGTGCGCCGTTCTCGGTGCGCATCCACTCCAGGGCGGAGGCGAGGTCGATGACCGTCGACAGGTAGTAGTGGGGGATCTCCCGCTTGGCGCGGGTCATCAGCCGGGCGATGGCGAGGCGGTCGCCGGGGGGCGGCGCCGCGCGGGTCCCGGCGGGCGGCGGAGGCGGTCCGGCCGGCGCCGCCCGTTCGGCCGGGGCCGCGGGAGCGGGCCCCTCGCCCGCAGCCCCGGCTGCGGCGCGGACGTCGTCGGCCTTGATCGCGCCGCGGCTGCCGGTGCCCTTGACGGAGGCGAGGTCGACACCCAAGGACTCGGCGAGGCGCCGGGCGAGCGGTGATGCCGTGATCCGCGCCGGCGCCGGGTGCGCGGCTCGGGACACGTCCTCGCGGGTGATCCGTCCGCCCATGCCGCTGCCGTGTACGGCCTGGAGGTCCACTCCTTCCTCGGCCGCCTGGTGGCGTACGAGGGGTGTGGTCAGGGCGGGCCCGGTCAGGACCGGCGCGGGCGCTGCGCTCGGCGCCCGGCCCCGGGAGGCGGTGGGGCCGATGACGGCCAGAGGGGTTCCCACGGGCACCGTGGTGCCCGGCTCGACCAGAAGTTCCGTGATGGTGCCCGACTCGAAGCACTCGACCTCGATCGTCGACTTGGCCGTCTCCACGACGGCGACGACGTCGCCCCGCGCGACCTCGCCCCCTTCCGCGACCAGCCACTCGACGAGGGTGCCTTCGTCCATGTCGGCTCCGAGGGACGGCATGGTGAACTCGCCCATGTCAGGCCACCGCCTGGCGGACCGCCGCCACGATGGAGGCGGGCTGGGGCAGGGCCGCCTCCTCCAGCTGCCGGGCGTAGGGGATCGGCACCTCCTGGCTGCACACCCGCTGGACGGGTGCGTCGAGGTCGTAGAAGGACTGCTCGGTGATGCGGGCCGAGATCTCCCCGGAGATGCTGCCGCTGCGCCAGCCCTCGTCGACGATGACGGCGCGGTGGGTGCGCGCGACGGACTCCGTCACCGTGGCGTCGTCCAATGGCCGCAGGGACCGCAGGTCCACCACCTCTGCGTCGATGCCGTCCCCGGCGAGCTCCTCCGCCGCGGCCAGGGCCTTGGGCAGTGACCCGCCGTATGTGATCACCGAGACGTCCGTGCCGGCCCGGCGCACGGCCGCCGAATCTAGGCTCACGGAGCGGATCGCGGTGTCCAGCGCACCCTCCTCGTTGTAGAGGCTCCCGTGCTCGAAGAGAACGACGGGGTCGGGGTCGTCGAGAGCTGCGGCCAGCATGTGCCGGGCGTCGTCCACGGTGGCGGGGGTGAGCACCCGGATGCCCGGGATGTGGGCGTACCAGCCCTCCAGGCTGTGGGAATGCTGGGCGCCGAGCTGCCGGCCCGCCCCCGTGGTCATGCGGATCACGACCGGTACGTTCAGCTGGCCGCCGGACATGTGCAGCAGGGTGGCCGCGTTGTTCAGGACCTGGTCGAGGGCCAGCAGGCTGAAGTTGACGGTCATGATCTCGACGACCGGACGAAGTCCGCCCAGCGCGGCACCGATGCCGGCCCCCACGAAAGCGGACTCCGACAGCGGGGTGTCGCGGATCCGATCGGGTCCGAACTCCTCCAGCAACCCCAGGCTCACCCCGAAGCAGCCGCCGTACCGGCCGACGTCCTCTCCCATGAGGAAGACCCGTTCGTCGCCGCGCAGGGCCTCTCGCAGCCCCTCGCGCAGAGCCTCCCGGTACGTGCTGCGTGGGGTCTCGGCACCCTCGGCGGGCCGGCGCGCGTTCATCACGCGCTCCCGGGGGTGCTCGTCACGAACCGCAGCAGGTCGGTGACGGGTTCGTAGGGGGCGGCTTCCGCGGCGCGTACGGCAGTGTCGATCTCCGTGGTCACGTCCTCCTCCAGTCGCTTGATCACGCCGTCGTCCACGGCTCCGGCGGTGCGCAGAATGCCCTCCAGGCCGTCCAGCGGGTCACGGGTCTTCCACTGGGCTATCTCGTCCTTGTTCCGGTAGCGGTCCGGGTCGTACATCGAGTGGGCGCGGAAGCGGTACGTCCGTGCCTCCAGGAAGTGGGGGCCTCCGCCCGCCCGGACGGACTCCGCCGCCCGCCGTGCGGCGGCCTCGACGGCCAGGACGTCCATGCCGTCGACGGTCCAGGCGGGCATACCGTACGACGCGGCGCGCATCGCGAGGTTCGTTTGCGCGTGTTCCCGCGCCAGACTGGTCCCCATGGCGTACAGGTTGTTCTCGCAGACCAGCAGGAGCGGCAGCTGCCACAGGGCGGCGAGGTTGGCCGTTTCGTGGAACTCGCCCTCCGCGTAGGCGCCGTCGCCGAAGAAGCAGCAGGTCACCCGTTCGGTGCCGCGCATCCGGTCGGCGAGCGCCAGGCCGGCGGCCAGCGGCAGCCCGCCGGCGACGATGGCGTTGCCGCCGTAGAACCGCCGTCCGGCGTCGAACAGGTGCATGGAACCCCCGCGGCCGCGACTGCACCCCGTGGCCTTGCCGAACATCTCCGCCATCACGGCCTGGGTCGGTACGCCCCGTGCGAGGGCGTGGCCGTGTTCGCGGTAGGTGGACACGACGGCGTCCTCCTCGCGGAGGGACTGGCCCACACCGACGGCGACCGCCTCCTCACCGATGTACAGGTGGACGAACCCGCGGATCTTCGCCGCGCTGTAGAGCTCGACGCAGCGTTCCTCGAACCGTCGGATCAGCAGCATCTGTCGCAGTAGCACCAGCTGATGGTCATGTTCGGGGCGGGGACCGCCGTCCTGGGCCGCACGCGGCTGACGGCGGCCGCCTGGACGCTTGGGGCCGGCGGTTCTCCTGGTGGTGGCGTTCATGGCAGGGCCCTTCCTCACGCGCCGCTCAGGCAGGACTTTCCAGGGTCGACAGATCGCCCTCGGGCAGGCCGAGTTCACGGGCCCGCAGCAAGCGGCGCATCACCTTGCCGCTGCGGGTCTTCGGGAGGTTCTGATCGAAATCGATCTCACGAGGCGCCACCGCGGTCCCGAGCCGTTGCCGGCCGAACGCGAGGAGTTCGCGCTTCAGCGCGTCCGCCGCCTCATAGCCGGGCTTCAGCGAGACGAAGGCCTTGACCACGGCCCCCACGACCGGGTCCGGGCGGCCGATCACCCCCGCCTCCGCCACGGCCGGATGCTCCATCAGGGCGCTTTCGACCTCGAACGGTCCGATGAGGTGACCGGCGGACTTGATCACGTCGTCCGCGCGCCCCACGAACCAGTACCAGCCGTCCTGGTCCCGCTTGGCCAGATCACCGGTCAGGTACCAGCCGTCGGCGAAGCAGGCCTCGTACCGAGCGCGGTCGTCCAGGTAGCCGCGGAACATCGACGGCCATCCCGGCCGCAGCGCCAGTTCACCCTCCACGCCCGGCCGGCTCACCGGTCGTACGTGCCCGTCGACGACCGCCGCGCGTCCGTCCTGCCCGCGCTCCAGGACCGCCGCGTGCACGCCGGGCAGGGGACGCCCCATGGAGCCGGGGCGGATGTCGCTGGAGGCGTAATTGGCGATCATGATGGCGCCGGTTTCCGTCTGCCACCAGTTGTCGTGCACGGGGAGCCCGAGGACCTCCTGTCCCCACACCACGGCTTCGGGGTTGAGCGGCTCGCCGACGCTGGCGATGAAGCGGAGGGCGGAGAGGTCGTACGGGCCGGGAAGGCCACTGCCGCTGCCCCGCGGCGTGGCTCGCATGAGCATCCGGATCGCCGTGGGAGCCGTGTACCAGACCGCGACGTTCTGCGTGTCGAGGATCCGGTACCAGCGGTGCACATCGAACTCGCCCTCGTCCACCACCAGGGTGGCACCGTGCGTGAGAGGGGCGATGATTCCGTAGGAGGTGCCCGTCACCCAGCCGGGGTCGGCCGTGCACCAGTACACGTCCCGCGGTCCCAGGTCCAGGGCGAAGGAGGCCGTGGCGTGGTGGGCCACGACCGCATCGTGGACGTGCACCGCCCCCTTGGGCCTGCCGGTCGTTCCGCTCGTGAAGTGGAGCAGGGCCATGTCCTCGGGGTCGGTCGGCGGCACCGTGAACTTCGGAGCGGCCTGCGCCATGAGGTCCTCGAGTACCCGAGTGCCCGCGGGAGGGTCGTCCACGCTGCCGACCAGCAGTACGTGCGTCAGGCCGGGAAGCAGCGGTCGGATCGCCTCGACCTTGCGCCGGTAGAGGGCCTCCGTGGTCACCAGGACCCGGGCGTCGCCGAGCGCCATCCGCTGCCGCACCGGTTCCGGGCCGAAGGCCGAGAACAGCGGGCACAGCACACGTCTGGCACGGAGTGTGCCCAGTACGGAGGTATACAGCTCCCGGCGCCGGCCCAGCAGGGTGAAGACCCGTTCCTGCGGGGACGTCCCCAAGGTGGTGAGGACGTTGGCGAAACGGGACGTGTCGGCGGCGAGCTCCGCGTAGCTCACGCTGGTCACGGAATCATCGGCGGCGACGCAGCGCAACGCCTCCCACGCGCCGTGGCCCGCCTCGACATGCCTGTCGACCGCCTCGAAACCCATGTTCAGGCCGCGGCCGTCCGGCAGCCCGCTCAGCCACGTCCGGGCCTCGCCCCAGCTGAACGTCGCGCGGGCCTGTTCGTAGTCCGCGAGCCGCCAGGTGTCGTGCGGGTGGCGCTTCTTGGTGATGATCGGGTAGGTCATGACGGCTCCTCGTCCACCACGAGCCCTGATGGTGGTGCGACACCACCCTCCGCCGGACGCGGGGCGTCGGGGAGGGCCGAACGGGCCCGGGCGGGGACCGCTCGGCCCCGCGCTCGCCGGCTTAGGCCGTCTCTTCCGGATCTTGCCTGACC
>NZ_JZWV01000039.1 GCF_000966975.1 Streptomyces katrae
ACGCGGGCTTGACCGGCAAGATCCGAAAGAGACGACCTAGTGCCGGCGCCGGGCGTCACCCGGCCCGGTCGGTCCGGCTCGAGCCGTCCCAGGGCGGGCCGGGGCATGGGGACGGCCCGGTCGGCCCAGGGGGCCGACGACCGCAGGCGGTCGTCAGGCTCCGCGCCGTTCGTCGGACCACGGTGTCGTGGGGCTCAGCGAGGCCAGGTGGCGACTGAACCAGCTCAACGCCGTGTCGGCCACCGCGTCGAGCGCTCCGGGCTCCTCGAAGAGGTGCGTGGCGCCGGCGACCACGGTGATCCGGTGCTCGCAGTGAAGGCGTGCGGCGGCCCGGCGGTTCGCTTCCAGGACCTGTGTGTCCGCTCCGCCGACGATCAACAGGGTCGGAGCGCGCACTGCCTCGAGCCGGGTCAGTGCCAGGTCCGGGCGGCCGCCCCGGGAGACGACCGCCACGATGTCCGACCGAGGTTCGGCCGCGGCCACGAGCGCGGCCGCGGCGCCCGTGCTCGCACCGAAATAGCACACGTGCAGGGGAAGCCTCGGCCGGAGCCAGCTCGTTGCCTGTGTCAGGCGGAGGGCAAGGAGGGGAACGTCGAAGACCTTCGTCCTGTCCTGCGCCTCGGCCGGGGTGAGGAGGTCGAACAGGAGCGTCGCAAGCCCCGCTCGGTTGAGGACCTCGGCCACCTTGCGGTTGCGGGGGCTGAGGCGGCTGCTGCCGCTGCCGTGCGCGAAGACGACGACGCCCGCAGCGTCCCCGGGCACGGTCAACGATCCGGGCAGGGGCGTGCCACCGGCGTCCACGATCACGTCATCCGTCTCCGCCGGTCCGGACCCCGGGTCCCGGACCGGTTCGGCCGGCTGTGCGCCGGCTCGCGCCGCAGCGGCCAGCAGCGCTGAGACCTCTTCGTCACCGACCTGCGCGAAGTCCTCGTACCACTGTCCCACGGCGGAGAAGCGCGCTGGAGCCGACAGGCACACCACCGCGTCGGCCTCGTGCCGAAGCCGCTCCAGTGCCTGCGGCGCCGCGACGGGAACGGCCAGGAGCACTCGCGCGGCCCCCTGCCGGCGTGCCACCTCGCAGGCCACGGACGCGGTCGAGCCCGTGGCGATCCCGTCGTCCACGATCACCGCGGTCCGCCCGGCGAGCGGTACCCGTTCCCGCCCCTGGCGGTAGCGTGCCAGCCGCCGCTCCAGTTCCGCTCTCTGGGCCTCCTCGACCCGTGCGCAGTCCTGGTCCCCGAGGCGGGCGGCCCGTACCGTCGCCTGGTCGATCAGCCGCACGCCGCCTTCCCCGATGGCGCCGAAGGCCACCTCGGGCTGGAAGGGCACCCCGAGTTTGCGGACCACGATCACATCCAGCGGTGCCCCCAGCACGCGCGCCACCTCCGCGGCCACGGGCACCCCGCCGCGGGGCAGTCCGACCACCACGGGCCGGGCCGGGGCGAGCCGAGCCACCTCATCGGCCAGCAGCCTGCCGGCGGCGGTGCGATCCGAGAACGACATCTGTGGCCTCCTGTCGCGTCGCGGCCAGGACCCGCGTGCGAGCCCCGCCCCGTCGACGGGCGCCGTGCTGCCGGGGACGAACCGGATGCCCGGGTCGGTTCGGCCCATGGATGACGGGCAGAGCGGCAGGCCCCTGGTTCCAGCCTCCTGCCGGCGAGTACGGTCCGCACCCGGAAGAGCGCGTCATCCACGCGGACCGCTCCCCGGGGCGGTGCGCGGGGCCGATGGGGGCAAGCAGAGGACCCGGTCGGCCCCATCGACGCGGACGTCGGCTGCCTACCCTGATGGTGGTCTGTGGGACGCGCCGGTCGCGGTGTCTTCGCCGCGCCGGAAGGCGCCGGCGGATGACGTTGGAGGAACGATGACGCCGACATTCGTACTGGGCCGGATCGCGGGAGTCCGGGTGGGTGTGCACTGGAGCATCCTGGCGATCTTCACGATCATCGCACTGGGCCTGGCGCGGGGGCGGCTGCCCGAGGTGTCCCCGGGCCATGCCTGGTGGGCCTACTGGACCGTGGGCCTGGCGGCTGCGGCCCTCTTCTTCGCGTCCCTCCTCGCCCACGAACTGGCCCACGCACTGGTGGCCCGCCACAACCAGGTGGCGGTGGACGACATCGTCCTCTGGCTCCTCGGCGGCGTCGCCAGGCTCAGGACCGAGGCGTCCACACCCGCCGCCGAGCTGCGCATCGCGGGAGTCGGGCCGCTGGTCAGCCTGGGACTGGGCGCGGCCTTCGCACTGGCCGCCTGGTTGGCCGAGAGTACGGCGGGGCGGGGTCTGGTGAGCGAGGCGCTGGTCTGGCTCGCGGTGATCAACCTCCTTCTGGCGGTGTTCAACTCCGTCCCGGCCGCTCCGCTGGACGGTGGCCGGCTGCTGCGGGCCTTCCTCTGGTGGAAGACGGGAGACCGCGCCCGGGCCACGGCCGGTGCGTCGGCGGCGGGCCGCGGGTTCGGCTGGTTCCTGCTCCTGGCGGGCCTGGTGCTGTTCGCGCGCGGCGACGTGGCCGGCGGGGTGTGGCTCGCCATGATCGCCTGGTTCCTGATCGCCGCGGCGACCGCGGAAGACCGGCAGGCGCGGGTGCGGGCCGTACTGACGGGTGTGACGGGTGTGACGGTGCGGCACGCCATGACGGCCTCTCCGGTCACGGTGCCGGCCGACCTGACCATCGCGGATCTCCTGGCGGAGCCCCGTTATCGCTACCGCCACTCGGCTTTCCCCGTCGTCGGCGATGACGGACGCTCCCCGGCCGGGCTGCTCACGCTCGCCGCGGCAGGCCAGGTCGCCGAGGGGCTGCGTGGGGTGACAAGGGCTCGGGACGTCATGGTCCCCCGGTCACAGGTCGTCGAGATCCGCCCCGACGACCAGCTCGTCGACGTGCTCCCGCGGATGCTCTCGGATGGGAGCAGACGGGCCCTCGTCGTCGATGACAGCGGTCGCCTGGTCGGCATCCTCGCTTCCTCCGACATCAGCCGCACCGTCTCCTGGCTGATGACCGCCCCGACCGGCGGCCGTCGCGACGCACCGTGAGAGGGGGCCGGGGTAACCGGTCAGCGCTCGCGTCGTCGGACCCCGGGACGGAGAATTGGAGACGCGGACCGCCGGGGACGCGAAGAGGGTCGGGGCTGTTCGCGGGTGCAGCCCGCATGCGGGATGCGGGCCGTGGCCGGTGTCCGCGCAAGCCAGACGAGTGCCCTCAAGCGCGAGGAGGAGGCCGTGGCGACCGCACGAGAGATCATGCACAAGGGCGCGTCCTGCGTGCAGGAAGACGAGACGCTCATGGACGCGGCGCGCCGCATGAGCGAACTGGGGGTGGGATCCCTCCCGATCTGCGGACCGGACGACCGGCTCCACGGGATCATCACCGACCGCGACATCGTCGTGAAGTGCCTGGCGAAGGGCAAGGATCCCCACCACATGACGGCAGGCATGCTCGCCCAGGGCAAGCCGTACACGGTCGCGGCGGACGCGGACACCGGGCAGGTCCTGGAGATCATGCAGGAACACCGCGTCCGACGGCTCCCCGTCATAGACGACCACCGGCTGGTCGGCATGATCAGCGAAGCCGATCTGGCCCGGCACCTCACGGAAGAGCAGGTCGGTCACTTCG
>NZ_JZWV01000040.1 GCF_000966975.1 Streptomyces katrae
CGGTCACTTCGTCGAGACCATCTGTGCCTCCTCCTGACCGCCGACGGCGGCCACCCCCGCCGTCCCTCGTTCGAGCAGCGGGACGGGCGGCCACCGCGGCACGCCGTGTGAGCGGGCGTCAGGATCCGTGCGGGGCACGCCCGCGGCGGGGTACCGAGTCCAGGAGGAGCCGGGTGTACGGGTGTTCCGGGGACTCCAGGACCCGCGAGGCCGGGCCCGTCTCCACGACCTGACCGGACTTGAGCACGAGGATCTCGTCGGCGATGTGGCGGACCACCGCCAGGTCGTGCGTGACGAACAGGTAGCCGATCCCCGACGCCCTGCGGATCTGACCCAGGAGCTCGATGATCTGCGCCTGGATCGACACGTCGAGCGCGGCGACGGCCTCGTCGAGGACGAGGACCCGGGGTTCCACGGCGAGGGCTCGGGCGATCGCCACGCGCTGCCGCTGGCCGCCCGACAGGTCGCGGGGGAGGGCGGCGGCCTCGCGCGTGCCGAGGCCGACCTGGTCCAGGAGCCGGGTGACGCGGGTGCCGCGGCCGGCCGCGTCGAGATCCGTGTGGAGGCGCAGCACCTCGTCCAGGCATCCGGAGACGGTCACCCGGGGATCGAGCGAGAGGTACGGATCCTGGAAGACCATCTGGATCTCCCGGGCCCTGGCCAGCCGTTCCGCCCGGCGCCGGGGCCGGGTGGAGCGGTCCCGGCCGTCCAGGCGGACGGTCCCGCCGTCCGGGCGCTCCAGGCCGACGAGCATCCGGACCGTGGTGGTCTTGCCGCTGCCGGACTCCCCGACGATCGCGAGACAGGCCCCGGGCGCCAGGGAGAAGGACACGCCGTCGACCGCCGTGTGGTCCCCGTACCGCTTGCGCAGTCCCTCGACGACCAGTCCCTCGACGGCCGGTCCCTCGACGGCCGGTCCCCCTTTCGCTGAGGCGGTCACAGCGTGATCCCTTCGTCGGCACGGTGGCAGGCGGCGAGTCCGTCGCCGTGCCGGGTGAGTGCGGGCTTCTCCTCGGAGCAGCGCGGCAGCGCGTGGGCGCAGCGCGCGGCGAAGGCGCAGCCCGGCGGCGCCTCCGCCAGGGAGACGGGACGCCCGGGGATGGGGCGCGGCGCGGGCGCACCGGCTTCGATGCCCGGCGTGCAGGCGAGCAGCCCCGCCGTGTACGGGTGCCGCGGCCGGTCGAACAGCTCGTCGGTACCGCGCGTCTCCACGATCCGGCCCGCGTACATCACGTAGACCCGGTCGCAGACGGTGGCGGCCAGTTCGAGGTCGTGGGTGACGAAGAGCAGGCCCGTGCCGCGCTCGGCCCGCAGCCGGGCGAGGAGTTCGACGATCTCCGCCTGGGTCGTGACGTCCAGGGCGGTGGTCGGCTCGTCGGCGACGATCAGCGCGGGTTCGGCGGCGAGCGCCGCGGCGATGACCACCCGCTGGAGCATGCCGCCGGAGAACTCGTGGGGACGGCGGCGCAGGGCGCCGCGCGGGTCCCGGATGCCGACCGCGTCGAGGAGTTCGAGGGCCCGCGCGTCCGCCGTGGCGGCCGGGGTCCCGGCCGCGCGCAGCCCTTCGGTGAGGAAGTCGCCGACGCGGCGCAGCGGGTTCACGGAGGCACGCGGGTCCTGGTAGACCATCGCGACCTGCCGGGCCCGCAGCCCGGCCAGCTCGGAACGGCTCATGGCGAGCACGTCCCGGCCGGCGACCCGGACCTCGCCGCTGGTGCGTGCGCCCGCGGGCAGCAGCCCGAGGACGCTGCGGCACGCCACCGACTTCCCGGAGCCCGACTCCCCGACGAGGCCGACGCTCTCCCCGGGCCGTACCCGCAGGTCCACCCCGTCCAGGATCGGCCGCCGGGCCCGGTCGTCGGGCAGCCGGACCCCGAGCCCGTCGATCTCCAGGACCGGACGTCCGTCGTCGGCCGGGACCGCGGTCGCGTCCTTCCGTTCCCGCTGTCCGTTCATGCGGTTCACCGCTTCCGCCTCGCGATCCGGTCGGCGAGGCCCTCGCCGACGATGCCGAACGCCACCACGGCGAGCACGATGCACGCGGAAGGCGCGAGGGCGGGCAGCATCGCCCCCTGCTGGACGGCCGACTGGCCTTCGTTGATCATGGCGCCCCAGTCGGCGGTCGGCGGCTGCACGCCGAAGCCGAGGTAGGAGAGCGCCGCCAGGTCCATCAGCGCGTACCCGAAGTTCATCGCGGACTGGGCGAAGACGGTGGCGGCGATGTTGGGCAGCAGGTGGCGCAGGCACACGTTCCAGCCGGACCAGCCCTGTACCCGGTAGGACTCGATGTACGGGCGGGCCTTCTCCTGGCGCGCGATGCCGCGTACCAGGCGGCCCACGTACGGGGTGTAGGCCACCGCCATCGCGATCACGGGCGCGGTCATCCCCGGGCCGACGACGGAGACGAGCAGGATCGCGAGCAGGAGCCCGGGGACCGCGAAGACCATGTCCATCGAGCGGGACAGGACGGAGTCGGCCCAGCCGCCGCGCCAGGCCGCCACCACGCCGAGCAGGGTGCCGAGCAGGGTGGACACGCCGACGACGAGCAGCGGACCGAGCAGCCCGGTGCGGGCCCCGTACATCAGCCGCGACAGGACGTCCCGTCCGGACTGGTCGGTGCCCAGGAGGTGTTCGCCGGTGGTCCCGGCCAGGCTCGCCGTGAGGTCGAGGGCCTCGGGGTCGTACGGGGCGATCACGGGGGCGAGCACGGCGATCAGGACGAGGAGTGCGAGCACCGCGACCGAAGCGGTGAACAACGGGCCCTGGGCGAGGAGGCGCAGGGGGCGCAGCCCGGGCCTGCGGCGCAGGACCGTGGACTCCGGCGGAGCGGTGGTGGTCATGAGGGGCCTTCCCCGTGGAGCGACAGCCGGGGGTCGATGAGGGGTGCGAGCAGGTCGACCGCGAGGTTGACGAGGACGAAGGCGCCCACGCTGAGCAGGGTGATCGCCTGTACGACGGCGAAGTCCTTGGCGGTGACCGACTGCACGAGCAGGGAGCCGAGGCCGGGCACGTCGAAGGCGGTCTCGACGATCGAGGTGCTGATGAGGAGCCCGGCGAGCATCGTGCCGCCGACGGTGACGACCGGGCCGAGCGCGTTGCGCAGGACGTGGCGGCGGACCACGGTCCGTCCCGGTACGCCGCGGGCGCGTGCCACCTCGACGTGCTCGCGGCCGAGTTCGTCGAGCATCGCCGAGCGGGTCACCCGGGCGAGCAGACCCGCGAAGGTCAGTGCGAGGGCGAAGGCCGGCAGGGTCAGGTGGTACAGCTGTTCGGAGAATCCGACGGGCGTGCCGCCGGGGCCGGGGAACCAGCCCAGGCGGACGGAGAACAGGGACACGAGCGCGATCGCGGTCACGAACGAAGGGGTGGCGGTGGCGACTCCGCTGCCGAGGAGCACCGCCCGGTCCAGCGGCCCGGGCCGCAGCGCGGCGAGGATCCCGGCGGTCACGCCGATGAGGGCGACGAGCAGCGCCGCGTACCCGACGAGCAGGGCCGTGCCGGGCAGCCGGGATCCGATGAGCGTGGAGACGTCCTGGTGGAACTGGGCGGAGCTGCCGAAGTCGCCCTGGAGGAAGGCGCCGAGCCACTTGGCGTACTGGACGGGCAGGGGGTCGTCCAGGTGGTACTGGGAGCGCAGGGCCGCCACGGCCTCGGGGGTCGCGGGGCGGCCGTGGAGCAGGAACGACACCGGGTCGCCGGGGGCCAGGTGGATGCTGCCGAAGACCACGAGGGAGGTCACGAGCAGCACCGCCAGCAGGCCGAGGGTGCGTCCGACGAGGTAGCGCGTCATTTCGCCGGGGCCCCGATCGTCGCGGCCCACGGGTAGTACAGCTGGGCGATCCCGGTCGGGGCGCCGGTCACGCGCTTGCCGAGGAAGACCATGTAGGGCGCCTCGTAGAGGGGGATGACCGGCAGCTCGCGCATCGCGATCCTCTGGAGCTCGGCGGTCAGTTCGGCGCGCTTGCCGGCGTCGGGTTCGGCGTTGGCCCGGTCGAAGGCGGCGTCGTACTCGGCGTTCGACCAGTTGCCGTAGTTCCCGAAGTCGCCGCTGCGCAGGTACTGGTAGAACTCCAGCGGGTCGGGCGTGTTGTCGTAGCCGTTGGTGATGACCAGGTCCAGGCCGGCGCGGGCGTTGGGGTCGACGAAGATGCTGCTGTAGGCCTCGGGGGCCACGGACTTCAGCTCGACGTCGAGGCCGATCTCCTTGCCGGCGGCCTGCACGGCGTTGGCGACGACGCTGATCTCGGGGGCGATCGTGCTGGTGACCAGGGTGATCTTGCGGCCGGTGGCGCCGGCCTCCTGGACGAGCTTCTTCGCGGCGCCGACGTCGTAGCCGGGCTCGGGCAGGCTGTCGTGGAGCGCGGCGGTCTTCTCCGGGGCCAGCGCCCACGCACCCCGCGCCGCGGGGGCCTTGGCGGGGACGCCGATGCCGCCGGCCGCCGCCTTGACGATGTTCTTCCGGTCGAGCGCCAGGGAGAGGGCCTTGCGCACCTTCAGGTCGCCGAGCGGACCGCCGAAGTCGAGGACGGCGAGGTTGGACGCGGCGGTGTTGGGGCCGAAGAGGACGCTGCCCTTGTTGCCGGAGCGCAGCTGTCCGATCGTGGCGGGGGCCACCATGTACCCGCCGTCGGCGGTGCCGGACAGGAAGGCGTTGGTACGGGCCGCCACGTCCTCGACGAAGGTGAACTTCACGGTGTCGGACTTGGGGGCGAGCCGGGGGTCCCAGTACGCGCCGTTCTTCTTCAGGGTGATCTCGGTGCCCTGGGACCAGGTGTCGAGGGAGTACGGGCCGGTGCAGTTGACCTTGCCCGCGGGGGTGCCGTAGTCCTTGCCGGCCTTGGCCAGGGTGGCGGCGCTCTCGACGGTGCCGGGGGTGGCGGCCATCAGCTCGTGGAGCAGGACGTCGGGCTTGGTGAGGCGGAGCGTCACCTCCAGCGGGCCGGTCTTCTCGACGGCCTTGACGTTCTTGAAGGCCGAGCCCCAGGGCGAGCCGGTCGCCGGGTCCATCTGGCGCTGGAGGGAGGCGACCACGTCGTCGGCGGTCATGGTCGTGCCGTCGTGGAACTTCACGCCGGGGCGCAGGGTGTAGACCAGCGTCAGCGGGTCGGGGCGGTCGTACTTCACCGCGAGGCCGGGCTCGATCCTCATGTCGGGCGTGACCCTCATGAGCTGCTCGCACACGTTGGCGAGGACGGTGTTCGGCGGGTAGTCGTACGCGAGGGCGTAGTCGAGCGTGTAGGGCTCGGCGTACAGGGACCAGGTGAAGGAGTCCAGGGGGCCCTGGGCGGGCGGCGAGAGCGGAGTGACCTCGGAGCCGGCGCCGCCGGCGGTCTTGGGGGCGGTGGCGCCGGAACAGGCGCTGGTGGTGGCCGTGAGGGCCGCGGTACAGAGGAGAAACGCGATGGTCCGGGGCATGCGCATGCAGACCCACCCCTTTACGGGTGTAGTGACGGGCGCTGGGGGATGGAGCGAGTATTGATGCGGGAACGTTCCCGCACAAGACTGTGCGGGAACGGTTTTGCAAAGGTCACGAGGGTGGCAGCATCAGTCGCATGACCGACGTCCCACCGCATGGCGGGCAGCCCTCGCCGCCCCTCCCGCGCGTCCGCCTCGTCGACGTGGCCCGCGAGGCGGGCCTCTCCAAGACGACCGTCTCGGCGGCACTGAACGGCACCGGAAGGCTCTCTCCCGAAGTCCGGGAGAAGGCCCGCGAGACCGCGCGCAGAATGGGCTACCGGCCCAACGCGACCGCGCGCCGGCTGCGCGCGGGACGGGCCAGACTGATCGGATACGTGGTCGGGGAGTTCGCCGACGCCCCCTGGACCTTCCTGGAGTCGCCGTACTTCGCCCGGCTGACCGCGGCCACCGCGGCGACGTCGCTGCGACGCGGCTACGCCGTGGTCCTGCTGCCGGCCGGGTCCCTGCAGAGCGAGTGGGCGGACCTGTCGCTCGACGCGGTCGTCGTCGCCGACCCCGTCGCCGACGACCCGATCGTCGAGGACCTCCTCGCCGCCCGCATCCCCGTGTTCAGCGACCGCTCCGTCGAGGGGCGGCCCGGGGCGTACTGGGTGGACGTGGACGCCGGCGCGGCCGTGCGCGAGGCCCTCGACCACCTCCGCGCGCAGGGCGCCCGCCGGCCCGTCCTCCTGGTGCCCGACAGCACCACCCGCTTCCACACCGAGGTGTTCGCCGCACACCGCGCGTGGTGCGCGGAGCACGGCGTGCCGGAACGGGTCGTACGGGTCGGCGCACCGGGCAACGGTCCCGTCATCCGCGCCGTCGAGACCGCCCTCGCGGACGATCCGGCGGCCGCGGGAGCACGGCCCGACGCCCTGCTCGTCGTGGCCGAGGCGAGTCCGCCCCTGGTCCTGGACGCGGCGCGCCGGCTCGGCTACGAGGTCCCCGGCGACCTGCTCCTCGTCTGCGTGAGCGAGGACGTCACCGCCGAGCACACCGAGCCGCCCGTGACCACCCTGAGCCTGCGGCCCGAGGCGATCGCGGAGGCGGGCGTCGAAACCCTGGTGGCGGTCCTGGAACACGGCGACCGGGAGGCGGCGGGGGTGCTCGTCCGGACCCGCCTCGACGTACGGGCGTCATCCGTCCGGCCCGCTCAGAGCGAGTGCACGAGCCGGCCGCCGACGTAGGTCCGCTCCACGCGGGCCTCGGCGATCTCCTCCGCGGGCGCCGTGAGGATGTCGCGGTCCAGGACGACCAGGTCGGCGAGGTTGCCCACCCGCAGGCTGCCCGCGTCGTCGTGACCGTTCACATGGGCGGCCCCGGCCGTGTATGCGGCCAGCGCGGTCGGCAGGTCGAGCCGCTGCTCGGGGTAGAAGATCCGCTCGTGGGCGGCCTCCGGGTCCCGGCGGTTGACGGCCACGTGCAGGCCCGCCAGCGGGTCGGGGCTGCTCACCGGCCAGTCGCTGCCCGCGACGAGGGTCGCGCCCGCGCGCACCAGGTCGCCGAACGGGTACTGCCAGGCGGAGCGCTCCGGACCCAGGAACGGGATGGTCAGGTCGTCCATCTGCGGCTCGTGGGCCGCCCAGAGGGGCTGGATGTTGGCCAGGGCACCGAGCGCGGCGAAGCGGGTGAGGTCCTCGGGGTGGACGACCTGGAGATGGGCGAGGTGGTGGCGGTTGCCGCGGTGCCCGTTGGCCGCCACGGCCGATTCGATCGCGTCGAGGGCCTCGCGGACGGCCCGGTCGCCCAGGGCGTGGAAGTGCACCTGGAAGCCGAGGGCGTCGAGCTCCGTCACGTATCCGCGCAGCGCCCCGGGCTCGACGAAGCTCAGGCCGGTGTTGGCGGTGGCGCAGCCGCAGCCGTCCAGGTAGGGGGAGGTCATGGCGGCGGTGAAGTTCTCCGCCACGCCGTCCTGCATGATCTTCACCGAGGTCGCGCGGAACCGTCCCGCCCGCAACTTCTCGCGACGGGCCACCAGTTCGGGGATCTGCTCGGCGCCCCGAGCCCGGTCCCACCACAGCGCTCCGGTCACCCGGGCCGTGAGGGAGCCGTCCCCCGCCGCGGTCAGGTACGTGTCCGAGGGGTCGGGCCGGCCGCCCAGTTCGCCGAGCATCGCGTCCTGCCAGCCCGTGACACCGAGGGAGTGCAGCAGCTTCTGGGCCCGCAGCAGTCCGGCGAGGAGCTCGTCCGGGGTGCTCGGCGGCAGCAGCCGGCCGACCAGCGAGGTGGCGCCCTCCTGGAGCATGCCGCTGGGGGTTCCGTCCGGCTCGCGCTCGATCCGGCCGTCGGCCGGATCGGGGGTGGCGGCGGTGATCCCGGCGAGTTCGAGCGCCCGGGTGTTGGCCCAGGCGCCGTGGTGGTCCCGGTTGGCCAGGAGGACCGGGCGGTCCGGGACGACGGCGTCGAGCAGTTGCCGCGTCGGCAGCCCGCCTTCGAAGCTCTCCATCGACCAGCCGCCACCGGTGATCCACTCGCGGTCCGGGTGGGCGTCGGCGTACGCCCGGATCCGGGCCAGGTAGTCGTCCACGGTGACGGTCTCGGTCAGATCGCACTCGGCCAGCTCCGCCCCGGCGAAGACCGGGTGCATGTGGGCGTCCTGGAAGCCGGGGATCAGCAGCTTCCCCGTCAGGTCGACCACCTCGGTGCCGGGCCCCACGAGTTCCCGCACCTCGTCGTGGCCGACGGCCGCGATCCTGTCGCCGATGACGGCGAGCGAGGTCGCCCGGGTGCGGGCCGGGTCCACCGTGAAGACGGGGCCGCGGGTGAAGACCAGATCGGCCTTGGCCATGTGAACGCTCCAGAGCGTGAGGCGACGGGGGATGGGCGCCATGGAAGCGGCAGGGCCGTTTACACGTCAATGGTGTTGTCGTAAGGTCCCGGCCATGTCCGAACGTGTCACAGCCGAACGTGTCATCCCCGAAGGCGGCCGCCGGCGCCGCAGACCCACCAAGCAGGGCGCCGTCCTCTCGGAGCGGCTCATCGTCGAGACGGCGCTGCGGCTGGTCGCCCAGCACGGCGCCGAAGCGCTCTCCGTACGCAGGCTGGGCGCCGCACTCGGCGCCGACCCGAGCGCGCTCTACCGCTACTTCCGCAACACCGACGCCCTCCTCCTCGCCCTCGCGGACGAACTGATCGGCAGGGCGCAGGAGGGCTGGCGGGCGACCGGGGACTGGCGGGAGGACCTGCGCTCGATGGGCCTGCGGATCCACGCCTGCTATCTGTCCCACCCGCAGGCCGCCGTCCTCGGGGCCTACCGCACGACGGGACGCCCCCACGAGACCGCGGCCGTCGAGCGGATCCTCGGCATCCTCGCCGCGGCGGGCTTCCCCGCCCCCTTCGCCGTCCGCGCCTACCACGCGTTCATCGACCAGGCCCTGGCGTTCGCCGCCCAGGACGCCGCCGCGCTCGCTCTGCCGAAGGCCGCCCGGGAGGCGGACGAGGCGGTCTGGAACTCGGTCTACGGCAGGCTGTCGGCCGACACCCACCCGCACATCGCCGCGGCCTTCCCGCTGCTCGCCGCGGACATGCGCGGCAGCGGCTACCCCTTCGCCCTGGAGCTGCTGCTCGCCGCCATGGCGGTGGCGCTCCCGGCGGCGGCCGGGAGCTGAGACGGCCTGGTTCCGCGGACGGTCAGGACAGGGCCCGCCAGGCCTCGTTCAGTGCCGCCCGGAACGCGGCGGTCTCCTCGGAACCCAGGCCGGCCGTCATGCGTTCCTCGATCCGGCGTGCCGGATCGGCGTACTCCGCGAGCAGCCGCCGCCCGGGGTCGGCGAGCAGGATGAGGCGTTCGCGGCGGTTGGCCGGATTGGGCTCGCGACGGATCAGCCCGCGGCCCTCCAGCGCGCGGACCATGTCGGCCATCGACTGGGCGGTGACGAAGGAATCGCGGGCGAGCTGCGCCGCCGAGATGCCGTCGTGCCGCTCCAGCACCGTCAGGGCGGTGTACTGCAGCGCCGTGATCCCGGCGGGCTTCAGCATCTCGTCGAGCCGGGCGCGCACCGCCAGCTCCGTTCTCTTGATCAGGTAGAGCAGCGACGTGCTCACGTCCATCCTCCCGTGGTGACGGCCCGCAGGGGCGGCTCCTGCCGCTCCCGGTGCCGTGTGCCCGGGACGCGGTGCCGCCTCACCCTAGGGCATTGACAGGAATCCTGCTGATTGCCCAGACTGCGTTCATCAGGATTCCTGTCGATTGCGGCTCGGCCGTTGCTTTCCGGGATTCCCTCATCACCTCCTTCACCCCTTTCATCTCTTTCGAGAGGCCCCTCTCATGGATCTTCAGGGCAAGGTCGCCGTCGTCACCGGCAGCGGACGCGGTCTCGGACTGGCATACGCCCAGGCCCTCGCCGCCGCGGGTGCCGCCGTCGTCGTCAACGACGTCGACGAGGACACGGTGGACGCCGCCGTCGCCTCGATCACCT
>NZ_JZWV01000041.1 GCF_000966975.1 Streptomyces katrae
GCCTCGATCACCTCCCGCGGAGGCACCGCGACCGGCGTCGCCGCGGCCGTGGGCGATGGCGAAGCGGCCCAGCGGCTCGTGGACGCGGCGGTCGAGGAGTTCGGCCGCCTGGACGTGCTCGTCACCAACGCCGGCATCCTGCGCGACCGCGTGCTGTGGAAGATGACCGACGAGGACTTCGACGACGTCGTACGGGTGCACCTGCGCGGCACGTTCACCTGCGCCCGCGCCGCCGCCGTCCGCATGCGCGAGCAGGGCACCGGCGGCCGCCTCGTCCTGATCTCCTCGCCCGCCGGCCAGCGCGGCAACTTCGGCCAGGGCAACTACGCCGCCGCCAAGGCCGGCATCGTCGCCATGGCCCGCACCTGGGCCATGGAACTGGGCCGCGCCGGCATCACCGTCAATGCCGTCGTGCCCGTCGCCGCCACCGAGATGACCAGGACCATCCCGGCGTTCGCCCCGGTCATCGAGGAGTCCGAGCGCACCGGCGAGCCGCTGCCGGACTGGCTGCGCAAGGACGAGGGCCTCGGCACCGTGGAGGACGTCGCCGGCCTGATCACCTTCCTGGCCTCGGACGCCTCCGACGGAGTGACCGGGCAGGCCATCGGCATCGGTGGTGACCGCCTCGCCCTGTGGGCCCACCCGAAGGAGAAGGCGGTCGCCTTCGCCGACGGGGGCTGGAGCGGCGACGCCATCGCCGCCGCGTGGCCGGACGGCGTCGGCGCCGCGCCCGAGACCTACGGCATCCCCGCGCCCCAGGCCCCGGAGGCGTGAGGTGGCCGGCCGCCCGCACGGGCCCGCGCTCGACCTCGACGCGCTGACCGCCATCGACGTGCACACCCACGCCGAGGTCTCCAAGGACGGCCACGGGGCCCTCAGCCCCGAGCTGTTCGGAGCCTCCGAGGCCTACTTCAAGGCCCACGGCCACCGGCAGCCCACCATCGACGAGATGGCCGCGCACTACCGCGAACGCCGCATGGCGGCCGTCGTCTTCACCGTCGACGCCGAGCACGCCACCGGCCACCCGCGGATCTCCAACGAGGAGATCGCCGAGAGCTGCGCCGCCCACGCCGACGCCCTGATCCCGTTCGCAAGCATCGACCCGCACAAGGGCCGCGCGGGGGTCCGCGAGGCCCGGCGCCTGGTGGAGGAGCACGGGGTGCGCGGGTTCAAGTTCCACCCCAGCATCCAGGCCTTCTCCCCGGACGACCGCCTCGCCTACCCGCTGTACGAGGCCATCGAGGAACTCGGCGTACCCGCCCTCTTCCACACCGGCCAGACCGGGATCGGCGCGGGCGTCCCGGGCGGCGGCGGCATCCGGCTGAAGTACTCCAACCCCATGGCGGTCGACGACGTCGCCGTCGACTTCCCCGAGCTGAGGATCGTCCTCGCACACCCGTCCTTCCCCTGGCAGGACGAGGCCCTCGCGGTCGCCACCCACAAGCCGCACGTCTACATCGACCTGTCCGGCTGGTCGCCGAAGTACTTCCCGCCCCAGCTCGTGCGCTACGCCAACACCCTGCTCAAGGACAAGGTCCTCTTCGGCTCCGACTACCCGGTCATCACCCCCGACCGCTGGCTCGCCGACTTCGCCGCACTCGACATCAAGCCCGAGGTCCGGCCGAAGATCCTCAAGGAGAACGCCGCCCGGCTGCTCGGCCTGTCCACCGACTGAAGGACTGAGGGAAACGCTCGTGCTGAACCAAGGCATCGGCTCCTGGCCGGCGCGCCGGGCCCGCAAGACACCCGACCGGACCGCCGTCGTCCACGGCGACCGCACCCTGACCTACCGGGAACTCCACCGCCGCGTCCTGCGGCTCGCCCACGGCCTGCGGGCCCTGGGCGTGACGAGCGGCGACCGGATCGCCTACCTGGGACCCAACCACCCGGCCTTCCTGGAGACGCTGTTCGCCGCCGGAGCGCTCGGCGCGGTCTTCGTCCCCCTCAACACCCGCCTGGCCGCCCCGGAGCTGGCGTACAACCTCTCCGACTCGGGCAGCGTCGTCCTCGTCCACGCCCCGGAGCAGGCCGAGGCCGCACGCGCCGCCGCCGACGGGGCCGGGGTGCGCCACCGGATCTCCCTCGAAGGTCCCGCCGGACCCGGTGACGACGCCCTCGCGTACGAGGAGCTGCCCGCCGGCGCCGCGGACGAGCCGATGGACGTGGCCGTACGCCCCGAGGACCCGTGCATGATCATGTACACCTCCGGGACCACGGGCCGCCCCAAGGGAGCCGTCCTCTCCCACGGCAACATCATCTGGAACAGCGTCAACGTCCTCGTCGACACCGACCTCGGCGCGGACGAGGTCACCCTGGTCGTGGCCCCGCTGTTCCACACCGGCGCCCTCAACATGACCTGCCTGCCCACCCTCCTCAAGGGCGGCCAGGTGGTCCTGCTCGCCGCCTTCGACGCCGACCTCGTCCTCGACACCGTCGAACGCCGGCGCGTCACGTACCTGTTCGGCGTCCCCACGATGTACGACGCCATGGCCGCCCGGCCGCGCTGGGCGGCCACCGACCTCTCCAGCCTGCGCACCCTCAACT
The DNA here is from genome assembly GCF_000966975.1 of Streptomyces katrae. GTDB lineage: Bacteria > Actinomycetota > Actinomycetes > Streptomycetales > Streptomycetaceae > Streptomyces > Streptomyces katrae. The sequence goes on from NZ_JZWV01000041.1 coordinate 2,545, forward strand.
GCGGCGGCGCACCGGTCCCGGCCCGCACCATCGCCGCCTACACCGACCGCGGCCTCGCCTTCAGCCAGGGCTACGGCATGACCGAGGCGTCCCCCGGCGTGCTCTTCCTCGACCGGGAGCAGACGGCGGCCAAGGCGGGCTCCGCCGGAGTCCCGCACTTCTTCACCGACACCCGCATCGTCCGGCCCGACGGCAGCGACACCGCGCCCGGCGAACGCGGCGAGGTCCTCGTCCAGGGCCCCCACACGATGACCGGCTACTGGAACCGGCCCCACGACACCGCCGCCGCCGCCTTCACCGACGGGGACTGGCTGCGCACCGGCGACATCGCCCGGACCGACGCCGACGGCTACGCCTACATCGTCGACCGGGTGAAGGACATGTACGTCTCCGGCGGCGAGAACGTCTACCCGGCGGAGGTCGAGGACGCGCTCCTCGACCACCCCGCCGTCGCCGAATGCGCGGTCATCGGCATCCCCGACCCGGTCTGGGGCGAGGTCGGCCGCGCCGTCGTCGTCCTCAAGCCCGAGGCCCGCGCCGGCGAGGAGGACATCCTCGGCCACCTCCGGGGGCGGCTCGCCAAGTACAAGATCCCGAAGTCGGTCGTCCTCACGGGCGGCCTGCCCCGTACGGCCTCCGGAAAGATCGTCAAATCCGCCGTCCGCGACACCTTCGCCGGCGACCCGGCCGAACACCCCCAGCCATGACCGGGGTTCGAGCACGACGTTCCCCCAGGGCGCGCCCGGCGCCGCCCGCCCCATCGAAAGGATGCCTCATGCCCAACGCCATCGCCGACGGCCTCGACGCACTCACCTCCCTCAGCGGAGCCGACCTGGGCCGCACCGAGTGGCTGGAGATCACCCAGGACCGGGTGAACACCTTCGCCGACGCCACCGACGACCACCAGTGGATCCACACCGACCCGCGGAAGGCCGCGGACGGACCCTTCGGCGGGCCCATCGCCCACGGCTACCTGACCCTCTCCCTGATCATCCCGCTCTTCGGCGAGCTGCTCGGCATCACCGGGACCAGGATGAGCGTCAACTACGGCCTGGACAAGGTCCGTTTCCCCAGTCCCGTCCGGGTCGGCGCGAAGATCCGGCTCCACGGCGTCGTCGGCACCGTGGAGGAGGTCAAGGGCAACGGCGTGCAGATGCCGATCACCTTCACCGTCGAGGTCGAGGGCGGCGACAAGCCGGCGTGCGTCGCCGAAGCCGTCTACCGCCACTACGCCTGAGCGCACCGCACCACGACAAGAGCTCACCGGGACCTCCCGGTGAGCTCTTGTCGTTCCGGCCCGCCCCGGCCCCCGCTCAGCCCGCGGCGGCGTCCAGCTGCGCCTCCAGGGCCGCCAGCGTCCGGTAGCAGGACATGACCTGGGCGACGGAGGAGTTCGGCTCGCGCCCCTCGCGGATGGCGGCGACGAACTCGCGGTCCTGCAGCTCGATGCCGTCCATCGAGACGTCGACCCCGCTGACGTCGATCGGCTCGTCCTTGCCGGTGACGAGGTCGTCGTAGCGGGCGATGTAGGTGCCGGTGTCGCCGATGTAGCGGAAGAACGTGCCCAGCGGACCGTCGTTGTTGAACGACAGCGACAGGGTGCAGATGGCGCCGTTCGCCGCCCGCAGCTGGACCGACATGTCCATCGCGATGCCGAGTTCGGGGTGGACCGGGCCCTGGACGGCGTTGGCCTGCACGATCGGGGAGCCGGTCTGGTAGGCGAAGAGATCGACGGTGTGGGCCGCGTGGTGCCACAGGAGGTGGTCGGTCCAGGAGCGCGGGGCGCCCAGCGCGTTGAGGTTCGTGCGGCGGAAGAAGTACGTCTGCACGTCCATCTGCTGGATGTCGAACTGCCCGGTCTGGATCCGCCGGCGCACCCACTGGTGGCTCGGGTTGAAGCGCCGGGTGTGGCCCACCATGGCGACCAGGCCGGTGCGCCGCTGCGCCTCCAGACAGGCCTCGGCGTCGGCGAGGGAGGCAGCGAGGGGGATCTCGACCTGGACGTGCTTGCCGGCGTCGAGGCAGGCCAGCGTCTGCTCGGCGTGCAGGGGGGTGGGGGTGGCGAGGACGACGGCGTCGACGTCCTCCATCGCCAGCACCTCGTCGAGGGAGGCCACGGCGCGGCCGACCCCCTGCTCGGCGGCGAACTTCCGCGCGCTGTCGAGGGAGCTGCTCACGACGGCGGCCACCTCGACGCCCTCGATCCGCTTCAGCGCGGCCGCGTGCTTGGCGCCGAAGGCGCCGCCGCCGGCCAGGGCCACCCGGAGGGTCCGGTCGTCGCTCATGTCACTTCACTCCTTCGGCGGGCTCCTGGGCCCGGGTGTGGTTCTCGAGTATCAGATGGCCGACGGCGGTGTTCGACGCCGGCACGTGGTAGAAGCGGTGCTTGACCTCGACGTCCCCCGACCCGTCGAGGTCGCTCATCGCCCCGCGGGCGATCAGCCACATCACCAGTTCGATGCCCTCCGAGCCCGCCTCCTCGACGTATTCCAGGTGCGGTACCCGCGACAGGCCGACCGGGTCCTCGACGAGCCGGTCGAGGAAGGCGTTGTCCCACGCGCGGTTGATGAGTCCGGCGCGCGGCCCCTGCAACTGGTGGCTCATGCCGCCGGTGCCCCACACCTGGACCTTCAGCGGCCGGTCGTACGACTCGATCGCCTTCCGCAGCGCCCGGCCGAGCGCGAAGCAGCGGGCGCCCGAAGGCACCGGGTACTGCACCACGTTGACGTGGAAGGGGATCACCTTGCACGGCCACTTCCCGACGTCCCCGAACATCAGTGACAGCGGGACGGTCAGGCCGTGGTCGACGGTCATCTCGTTGGCGAGCGTGAGGTCGAAGTCGTCCCTGATCAGCGAGTGCGCGATGTGCGCGGCCAGCTCGGGGTCGCTCTCGATGCCGGGGACCGGGCGGGGGCCGTACCCCTCGTCGGCGGTGGCGAAGGCCGCGCCGGTGCCGAGCACGAACGTCGGGATCAGGGACAGGTCGAACGCGGACGCGTGGTCGTTGTAGACCAGGAAGACCACGTCCGGGAGGTTCTCCTCCTCCCAGGCCCTGGAGAACTCGTAGCCCTCGAAGACCGGCCTCCAATAGGGCTCCTCGGTCTTGGCGTGGTCCATCGCCGCGCCGATCGCCGGCACGTGCGAGGTGAAGACCGCGCCGGTGATCACGGCGTGTTCGGCCGGGGGAGCCGGATCGGCGTGCGCCGCCTCCAGGACGGCGTGGTCGATGCGGTTGCCCTCGACGGAGCGGCCGCCGCCGGCCATCATCGCGCGGTACTCCTCCTCGGTTATGCCGGTCATCGAACCGGCCATCTGCTGGAAGGAGAACCCCAGCGTCGCGCCCCACTTGGCGAGGAAGTAGATGTTTCCGCCCTCGGCCATGGCGGCGTTGAGGTCACGGTCCAGCAGCGCCTGCTTCTGCTCCTCGCGCAGCGGCCACGCGTCCAGGTAGGCACGTTCGTCGGCGAGGTACCGTTCGCGGTTCTCCGCCGTCATCAGCGACATGCAGAACTGGTTGAGGTGGTAGCCCCTGGCGGACTGCTCGGCGTCGAAGACGGTGGTCCCCGGCACCAGTTTGTAGGTCTTGTCCAGCGACAAGGTCGGACTCCGATCGTGAGACGGGTCAGCCGGCTTCCGGCCAGTACAGGCGCATCGGGTTGTCGACGAGGAGCCGTTGCCGCAGCTCCGGTGTCGGCGCGATGCCCGGGACGAAGTCGACGAGCAGACCGTCGTCGGGCATGTGGGTGGCGAGGTTCGGGTGCGGCCAGTCCGTGCCCCACAGCACCCGGTCGGGGAACTCCTCGACGACCCGGCGGGCGAACGGGACGACGTCCCGGTAGGC
>NZ_JZWV01000042.1 GCF_000966975.1 Streptomyces katrae
CCGGTAGGCCGACCGCTCGCCGTCGAGGGCCGGCGGGCCGCTCACGGACAGCCGTTCCGGGCAGGTCACCTTGCACCAGATGTCCGGCCTGGCCCGCATGAAGTCCAGGAACGCCCCGAACTCCGGGCCGTAGGGGTCCTTGGTGACATCGGGCCGGCCCATGTGGTCGACGACCAGCGGAACCGGTATCGACAGGAAGAAGTCGCGCAGGCCGGCGAGGTCGGCCGCCTCGAAGTAGACGACGACGTGCCACCCGTGGGGGGCGATCCGCTCGGCGATCTCCCGCAGGTCCCGGCGCGGCGCGGCGTCGACGAGCCGCTTGACGAAGTTGAACCGCACCCCGCGCACGCCGGCTTCGTGCAGCTCCGCCAGCTCGGCGTCCGAGACGTCCGGCCGCACCGTCGCCACGCCCCTGGCCAGCCCTCCCGAGGACCGCAGGGCGTCGACCATGGCGCTGTTGTCGGCGCCGTGACAGGTCGCCTGGACCACGACGCTGCGGGTGAACCCCAGGTGGTCGCGCAGCTCGAAGAGCTGGTCCTTGGACGCGTCGCACGGGGTGTACTTCCGTTCGGGCGCGAACGGGAACACGGCTCCCGGGCCGAACACGTGGCAGTGCGCGTCGACGGCGCCCTCCGGCACCCGGAACGCGGGCCGGGTCGGACCGGCGTACCAGTCCAGCCAGCCGGGGGTCTTCTCGAAGCTCGTCGTCATCGTCAGTCCTCGTAGCGCAGTCCGAGCTCGGCCAGCGGGCCGCGCATGCCGTACAGGTCCAGGCCGAGTTCGCCCGCGCGGAACCGCTCCCGCTTGCTCTCCTCGCCGGCCTCGCGCCGGGCCGCGGCCTCGGCGACCTCGGCGGCCCGTTCCCGCGGCACCACCACGACACCGTCGCGGTCCGCCACGACGACGTCGCCCGGCCTGACCAGGGCGTTCGCGCAGACCACCGGCACGTTGACCGAACCGAGGGTGGCCTTGACCGTGCCCTTGGCGTTGACCGCACGGGCGAAGACCGGGAAGTCCATCTCCTCCAGTTCGGACACGTCGCGCACGCCTCCGTCGATGACCAGTCCCCGGCCGCCCCGGGCGCGGAACGAGGTGGCGAGCAGTTCGCCGAAGAATCCGTCCTCGCTCTCCGTCGTGCAGGCCGCGACCACCACGTCGCCCTCCTCGATCTGCTCGGCGGCGACGTGGAGCATCCAGTTGTCGCCGGGCTGCAGCAGCACGGTCACCGCCGTCCCGCAGAGCCGGGCCCGGGTGTAGGCGGGGCGCAGGTACGGGCGCATCAGACCCACCCGTCCCATCGCCTCGTGGACGGTCGCGACGCCGAACGCCGACAGGGCGGCGACGTCCTTCGGGTCGGCGCGGGTGATGGCGGTGTGGACGACACCGAGCCGGGTGTGTTCCATGTGTCCTTCTCCTGGGTCAGTGGCCGGAGGTGGCGAGCCGCGCGGCGAGTCGGGGGTAGACGCGCAGGGCGTTGCCGGAGTAGACGGCGGCCCGCTCCTCGTCGGTGAGGTTCGGGGTGGCCTCGACGTACCGCTTCGTGTCGTCGAAGTGGTGGCCGGTGCGCGGGTCGATGTCGCGGACGGCGCCGATCATCTCGCTGGCGAACAGCACGGACCGGCTGGGAATGACCTGCGTGAGCAGGTCGATGCCGGGCTGGTGGTACACGCAGGTGTCGAAGAAGACGTTCTCCAGCAGCGTCTCGGGGTCCGGCCGGCCCAGTGCCATCGCCAGACCGCGGAACCGGCCCCAGTGGTAGGGCACCGCGCCGCCGCCGTGGGGGATCACGAACCGCAGCGAGGGGAAGTCTGCGAACAGGTCGCCCTGGACCAGCTGCATGAACGCCGTGGTGTCCGCGTTCAGGTAGTGGGCACCCGTCGTGTGGAAGGCCGGATTGCACGAGGTGCTGACGTGGATCATCGCGGGGATGTCGTACTCGGCCATCGCCTCGTAGAGCGGGTACCAGCTGCGGTCCGTCAGCGGTGGCGCGGTCCACTGGCCGCCCGACGGATCGGGATTGAGGTTGACCGCCACCGCGCCGAGTTCCTCGACCGCGCGGCGCAGCTCGGGCAGGCAGGTGGCCGGGCCGGCGCCCGGCGACTGCGGCAGCATGGCGCCCATCGCGAAGCGGTCCGGGTAGAGACGGCTGACGCGGTGGACGAGGTCGTTGCAGATGCGCGCCCACGTCGCGGAGACCCGGAAGTCGCCGATGTGGTGGGCCATGAAGCTGGCCCGGGGGGAGAAGATCGTCAGGTCGCTGCCGCGCTCGTCCATCAGGCGCAGCTGGTTGTCCTCGATCGCCCGGCGGAGGTCGTCGTCGGTGACGACGAGGTCGTCCGGGTCGGGGGCGTCCGCGGGGGATCCGGCGGCGGCGACCTGCCGGTCGCGCCACCGGGCCAGTTGCGGGGGCGCGGTGGTGAAGTGACCGTGACAGTCGATGATCATGTCGGGATGTCTCCTGGGGGTCTCGTCCGGTCAGCCGCGGGAGGCGGCGGGCCAGCCCGTGTACTGCTCGGCGAGATAGGCGCGGCCGGCGCGCGTGCCCACCACGTTGTCGAGTTCGCCGAGTTGGCGCCGCAGGTCGAACGGCGAGGCGCCGGGCGGGGTGTGCAGCAGCCGGGTCATCCAGTGGGAGAAGTTCTGCGCCCGCCAGATCCGCCGCAGCGCGCGCGGCTCGTACTCCGCCAGGGCGGCCTCGCCTTCGGTGCCGAGGGCCCGCAGGAGGACGTCGGCCAGGACCTTCACGTCGTGCAGTGCGAGGTTGAGCCCGCGGGCGCCGGTCGGCGGCACGGTGTGGGCGGCGTCTCCGGCGAGCAGCATCGAGCCCCAGCCCATCGGCTCCTGCACGAACGACCGGAACCGCAGGACCGTCTTCTCCAGGATCGGGCCCTCCTTGAGGCGGAAGCCGTCCTCCCCCGCCACCCGTGCCTGGAGCGTCTCCCAGACGCGGTCGTCCGGCCAGGCGTCGACGGGCTCGTCCGGGGCGCACTGGAAGTACATCCGCTGCACCGTCTCGGTCCGCCGGCTGATCAGCGCGAAGCCGTGCTCGGAATGGGCGTAGACCAGCTCGGGTGCGCTCGCCGGCGCCTCGGCCATGATGCCGAACCACGCGAACGGGTACTCCTTGCCGTACCGCACCCGCCGGTCCTCGGGGACCAGGTTGCGGCACATGCTGCGCGATCCGTCCGCGCCCACGACGTAGCGGGCCCGGATCTCGTGCCGGGAACCGTCGGCCGCGGTGTACCGGACCCGCGGAGCACCGGTGGTGATGTCGAGGACCTCGGTGTCCTTCACCCCGAAGTGGACCGTGCCGCCGTCGCGTTCGCGTGCGTCGGCCAGGTCGGTGAACACGTCGGTCTGCGGATAGAGCCACACCGACGCGCCCACCAGCTCCTTGAAGTCGAGCCGGTGCGGCCGCCCGCCGAAGCGGAGCTCGGTGCCCTCGTGTTCGTGGCCCTCGCGCAGGATCCGGTCGCCGACACCCGTCTCGATCAGGTCCCGGGCCGCGTCGGCCTCCAGGATGCCGGCGCGCTGCGTCGTCGCGATCTCGTGACGGGTGCGGGTGTCGATCACGATCGTGTCGACTCCGGCCCGGCCGAGCCGGTGAGCGAGCATCAGGCCGGCCGGACCGGCCCCGACGACTGCGACGGGAACCGGGGCAACGGTGTCGACGACGGCGTCTGCCATGGCATCTCCTGGGCAACGGTGGACGTGGGGAACACGTCGAACGCTGCCAGCCAGGACCCCGGCCGGTCTCCGGTGTTTCCGTCAGGCGGAAGCCCGCCCGGATCTCAGGCGGTGGAGCGGGTACGTCGGCCGAGCTCGTCGGAGATCCCGTACGCGGCCCTCAGCAGAGGCTCGCGCAGTCCGCGCGCCCGGCTCGCCCCACGCGACGTGATCACGATCCCGAGAGCCGCGCTGACGGGCCCGTTCCGTCCGATCCGTACGGGCGCGGAGACCGCGACGGTGCTCTCGGAGAGCTGCCGGTCGCTGACGAAGACCTGTTCGCGGCGGATGCGGTCCAGTTGCGCGCGCAGCGTCCTCGGGTCGGTGACGGTGTGCGGGGTCCAGGCCCGCAGCGGGGATTCGAGGACCTCTTCCTGGATGTCCACCGGCGCGTGCGCGAGCAGGACGCGCCCCATCCCGGTGGAGCCGATGGGGAACCGGGCCCCCACCATCGTCACCAGCTCCACCGACCGGTGCCCGGCGATCCGCTCGACGAACACCAGCTCCGCGCCCTCGCGCACCGCGAGCTGGATGTTCTCGTGGGTCGCCTCGTAGAGGTCCTGCATGAAGGGCAGCGCCACGTCACGCAGGATCTGGGTGCGCGGGCATCCCGAGGCGATCTCCCAGAGCCTCAGCCCGACGTGCCACGAGCCGTCCTCCCCGCGCTCCAGCGCTCCCCACGCCGCCAGCTCGGCGACCACCCGGTGCGTCGTGCTCAGGGCCAGGCCGGTGCGCTGGGCGATCTCCGACAGTGTCTGCGCCGGGTGCTCGCGGTCGAAGGCCGCGAGGACGTCGAGGACTTTTCCAGCCGCTGTGCTCCGGGTCGCGCTCACGCGGCCAGTTTCGCAGACCCGCGTTGAGCGGCCCCCACGAGAGCCGTACCATCTGCCGGACACCAAGGAGGCGACGTGAACACAGTGATCTCCGGGCTGTCCTCGATGGCGACACGGCCGCTGCTGGCCGAACTGTCCGAGCGGATCCGGCACGTGCACGGGCTTCCCGTGCGTTTCGAGTCCGCGGGCGGGGTCGAGATCGCACGGCGGGTGCGCGAGGGCGCCGAGGCCGACCTGCTCGTGCTCGCGGACGGAGCGCTGACCGCGCTGGAGGAGGAGGGGCACCTCCTGGCGGGCTCGGCGCGGCCGCTGTGGATCTCCCAGGTCGTGGCCGCCGTGCCGGCGGGAGCACCGGTTCCGGTGCTCGACTCGGAATCCGGACTGCGGTCCGCCCTGGAAGCGGCGCGGAGCATCGCCTACTCCACCGGTCCCAGCGGAACGGCCCTGGTCGAGCTGATCGGCCGGCTGGGCTTCGCCGACGCACTCGCCGGCCGGCTCGTCCAGGCACCCCCGGGGGTGCCGGCCGGCAGTCTGCTCGCCTCCGGCCGGGCCGACTTGGCGTTCCAGCAGCACAGCGAGCTGATGGACCTGCCGGGCGTCGTCATCGCCGGCCCGCTGCCGGGTGATACGGCCATCAGCTCGACGTTCGGCGGAGCCGTCCTGGCCTCGGCCTCCCGGCCGGGACCCGCTCTCGAGGTCCTCGACTTCTTCGGCTCCGGCACCGGGTCCGAGAGCGCCCGTGCCAGGGGCATGCGGGCCGTTCAGGGTTCGAAGCGGTAGCCCATGCCGGGCTCGGTGATCAGGTACCGGGGGTGCGAGGGGTCGGCCTCGAGTTTGCGGCGGAGCTGGGCCATGTAGACGCGCAGGTAGTTGGTGTTCTCACTGTAGGTGGGCCCCCAGACCTCCAGCAGCAGCCTGTTCTGCGTGATCAGGTGACCGGGGTGGGTGACGAGGATCTCCAGCAGGTGCCACTCGGTGGGTGTGAGCCGTACGGTGCGGTCGCCGCGCCGGACCTTCTTCGCGAGCAGGTCGATGGTGAACCCGTCGGTTTCGACCACGGTGATGTCGTCGGCCGTATGTGCGGGTTCCGCCTGTCTGCGGGAGGCGGCCCGCAACCGGGCCAGCAGCTCGTCCATGCTGAAGGGCTTCGTGACGTAGTCGTCGGCTCCGGCGTCCAGGGCGCGGATCTTGTCCTCGGAGGTGTGCCGGGCGGACAGCACCACGATCGGGACCCGGCTCCAGCCGCGCACCCCCCTGATGACCTCGATGCCGTCCATGTCCGGGAGCCCGAGGTCGAGCACGATGACGTCGGGTCTGCGCGCGGTGGCCAGCCGCAGGGCCGAGCCGCCGTCGCCGGCCTCGTCGACGTCGAACTTGCGTGCCTGGAGGTTGATCCTCAGCGCGCGGACGAGCTGGGGATCGTCCTCCACCACCAGCACCCGGGTCATCGGCGTGCAGCCTTTCCTCGTTGTGAGCGGAACGGCCGGGAACCGGCGGGGTGCGCGAGTCCGCGCCCCGCCGGTTCCCGTGCCGTGCGGAGGGACGGTCAGTTCCCGGTCAGGGCCTTGAGGGCGGTGTTGAGCTCCAGCACGTTGACGCGGGGCTCGCCCATGAAGCCGAGCGCGCGTCCCTCGGTGTGGTCCTTCACCAGCTTCTCGACCTGCTTGACGGGCAGTCCGTTCTTCTCGGCCACCCGGTGGACCTGGAGTTCCGCGTACGCGGGGGAGATGTCCGGATCCAGGCCGGAGCCCGAGGAGGTGACCGCGTCGGCGGGCACGTTCTCGGCCTTGACCTTGTAGTCGGCGGTGGAGTTGTCGGCGATCACGGTGGCCTTGGCTTCCTCGACCGTTTTCACGAGCTCGGGGTTGTCGGCGGCCTTGTTGGTGGCTCCGGAGAGGATCAGCGAGTACTGGGTGTTGACGCTGTTGGCGCCCAGACCCGCGGAGGGACGCGGCTGGAACCACCTGAGGTCCGGCTTGGCGGCCTCCTCGGGGTCGTCCGCGTTCTGCTTGGGCAGGTCGTAGGTCTGCCCGATGAGGGAGGAGCCGACGACGTTGCCGCTCCCGTCCTTGATCTCGGAGCCGTTGGCCTCGTCGTCGAAGAGGGCCTGGGCGACCCCGGTCACGGCGAGGGGGTAGAGCACGCCGCACACGAGCGTCAGGACGAGCAGGGCGCGCAGGCCGGCGCCGATCAGGCGGGCCGTGGCGGCCAGGGAGTTGTTCATGGTCGTCTCAGCCGATTCCGGGAATGAGGGAGATGAGCAGGTCGATGAGCTTGATGCCGACGAACGGGGCGATCAGGCCGCCGAGTCCGTAGACGCCGAGGTTGCGGCGGAGCATCCTGTCGGCGCTGGTGGGCTTGTACTGGACGCCCTTGAGGGCGAGCGGCACGAGGGCCACGATGATCAGCGCGTTGAAGATGACGGCGGAGAGGATCGCCGACTCGGGGGACGCGAGCCCCATGATGTTGAGCTTGTCCAGGCCCGGATAGACCACGGCGAACATGGCCGGGATGATCGCGAAGTACTTGGCCACGTCGTTGGCGATGGAGAACGTGGTCAGGGCGCCCCGGGTGATCAGGAGCTGCTTGCCGATCTCCACGATCTCGATGAGCTTGGTCGGGTTGGAGTCCAGGTCCACCATGTTCCCGGCCTCCT
>NZ_JZWV01000043.1 GCF_000966975.1 Streptomyces katrae
CGCCTGGGCGAGGGCCGGGGCGTCGTTGGTGCCGTCGCCGGTCATCGCGACGAGCTTTCCCCCGGCCTGCTCCCGCTTGATGAGGGCCATCTTGTCCTCGGGGGTGGCCTCGGCGAGGAAGTCGTCGACGCCCGCCTCCTCGGCGATGGCCTTCGCGGTGAGCGGGTTGTCGCCGGTGATCATGACGGTCTTGATGCCCATGCGGCGCAGCTCGTCGAAGCGTTCGCGCATGCCCTCCTTGACCACGTCCTTGAGGTGGATGACACCCAGGACACGGGCGCCGTCGGCGTCCTCGACGGCGACGAGCAGCGGCGTACCGCCGGCCTGGGAGAT
>NZ_JZWV01000044.1 GCF_000966975.1 Streptomyces katrae
TGTCGGCCAGGGAGCCGGACTCGGCGGTGAGCCGCCCGCCCTGCTCGGTGACCCAGGCGATGACCGAACCGGCCGCGCCCTTGCGGATCTTCCTGCCGTCGACGTCCACGCCCGACATGCGGGTCTGGGCGGTGAACTCGATCCACGTGGCGTGGGCGAGCTCGCCCTGGTGGCGTTCGCGCAGCCCGTACTTCTCCTTGGCCAGGACCACGATCGAGCGGCCCTCGGGCGTCTCGTCGGCGAGGGAGGACAGCTGGGCGGCGTCGGCCAGTTCGGCCGCGGTGGTGCCCTTGACGGGGACGAACTCGGCGGCCTGGCGGTTGCCGTAGGTGATGGTCCCGGTCTTGTCGAGGAGCAGGGTGGAGACGTCACCGGCGGCCTCGACGGCCCGGCCGGACATGGCCAGGACGTTGCGCTGCACCAGGCGGTCCATGCCGGCGATGCCGATGGCGGACAGCAGGGCGCCGATGGTGGTCGGGATCAGGCAGACCAGCAGCGCCGTCAGCACGATCATCGACTGCTTCGCCCCGGCGTAGACGGCGAAGGGCTGGAGGGTGACGACGGCCAGCAGGAAGACGATGGTGAGGGACGCCAGCAGGATGTTGAGGGCGATCTCGTTCGGGGTCTTCTGCCGGGCGGCGCCCTCGACCAGGTTGATCATCCGGTCGATGAAGGTCTCACCGGGCTTCGTCGTGATCTTGATGACGATGCGGTCCGAAAGCACCTTCGTGCCGCCGGTCACCGCGCTGCGGTCGCCGCCGGACTCCCGGATGACGGGAGCGGATTCGCCGGTGATGGCGGACTCGTCCACGGAGGCGACGCCCTCGACCACGTCCCCGTCACCGGGGATGACGTCGCCGGCCTCGCAGACCACCAGGTCGCCGATCTTCAGCTCGGTGCCCGGGACCTGCTCTTCCGTCGTGCCGTCCTCGGCCAGACGGCGGGCGACGGTGTCGGTCTTGGCCTTGCGCAGGGTGTCGGCCTGCGCCTTGCCGCGGCCTTCGGCGACGGCCTCGGCGAGGTTGGCGAAGACGGTGGTCAGCCACAGCCAGGCGGTGATCGCCCAGCCGAACCAGTCCGTCGGATCCATGAGGGCGAGGACGGTGGTGACCACCGAGCCGACCAGGACGACGAACATGACCGGGGACTTGACCATCACCCGGGGGTCGAGCTTCTTCACCGCGTCGGGGAAGGACTTCAGCAGCTGCTTCGGGTCGAACAGCCCGCCGCCGACGCGGCCGCCCTCGGGCTTGTGGCCGGTGGGTACGTCCTGGTGCGGGGCGCGGGTCGGGGTGGCGGTGCTCATGATGCGAGCCCTTCGGCGAGCGGTCCGAGCGCGAGCGCGGGGAAGTAGGTCAGACCGGTGATGATGATGATCGTGCCGACGAGGAGGCCGGCGTAGAGGGGCTTGTCGGTGCGCAGGGTGCCCACCGTCTCCGGTACGGGCTTCTGCTCGGCGAGGGAGCCGGCCAGGGCGAGGACGAACACCATGGGCAGGAAGCGGCCCAGCAGCATGGCGATGCCGATCGTGGAGTTGTACCACTGGGTGTCCGCGTTCAGGCCGGCGAAGGCGGAGCCGTTGTTGTTGGCGCCCGAGGTGTAGGCGTAGAGCACCTCGGAGAAGCCGTGCGCCCCGGAGTTGAGCATCGAGTGGGGCGGGGTGGGCAGGGCCATGGCCGCGGCGGTGAAGCAGAGCACCAGTGCCGGGGTGACGAGGATGTAGCAGGCCGCGAACTTGATCTCGCGGGTGCTGATCTTCTTTCCGAGGTACTCGGGCGTACGGCCGACCATGAGACCGGCGATGAACACCGCGATGACCGCCATGACGAGCATGCCGTAGAGGCCGGAGCCGACACCGCCGGGCGCGATCTCGCCGAGCTGCATGCCCAGCAGCTGGATGCCGCCGCCCAGTCCGGTGTAGGAGGAGTGGAAGGAGTTGACCGCACCCGTCGACGTGAGGGTGGTGGCGACCGAGAAGATCGCCGAGCCGCCGATCCCGAAACGGGTCTCCTTGCCCTCCATCGCGCCGCCCGCGGCCTGGAGGGCCGGGCCGTGGTGGGCGAACTCGGTCCACATCATCAGCGCGGTGAACCCGAGCCAGATGACCGCCATGGTCGCGAGGATCGCGTAGCCCTGCCGCAGGTTCCCGACCATCCGGCCGAAGGTCCGCGTGAGCGCGAAGGGGATGACCAGGATGAGGAAGACCTCGAAGAGGTTCGAGAAGGGGGTGGGGTTCTCGAAGGGGTGGGCGGAGTTGGCGTTGAAGTAGCCGCCGCCGTTCGTGCCCAGTTCCTTGATGACCTCCTGGGAGGCCACCGCGCCGCCGTTCCACTGCTGGGTGCCGCCCGTGAACTGGCCGACCTCGTGGATCCCGGCGAAGTTCTGGATCGCCCCGCAGGCGACGAGGACGATCGCGCCGAGGACGGCGATCGGCAGCAGGATCCGGACGGTGCCGCGCACCAGGTCGGCCCAGAAGTTGCCGAGTTCACCGCTACGGGAGCGGGCGAAGCCCCGTACGAGGGCGACGGCCACGGCCATGCCGACGGCGGCGGACACGAAGTTCTGCACCGCCAGGCCGCCGGTCTGCACGACGTGCCCCATGGCCTGCTCACCGGCGTACGACTGCCAGTTGGTGTTCGCCACGAAGGACGCGGCGGTGTTGAAGGCCTGGTCCGGGTCGATCGACCGGAAGCCGAGCGAGCCGGGCAGGACGCCCTGGAGCCGCTGCAGGGCGTAGAGGAACAGCACGCCCACCACGGAGAAGGCGAGGACGCCGCGCAGGTAGGCGGGCCAGCGCATCTCCGTGGTGGGGTCGGCACCGATGGCCTTGTAGATCCACTTTTCCGGCTTGTAGTGCTTCTCGGAGGAGTAGACCTTGGCCATGTGGTCGCCGAGCGGGCGGTAGGCCAGAGCCAGGGCGGCGATCAGGGCGAGCAGCTGGAGCACACCAGCGATCTGGGGACTCATGTCGGCTCAGAACCTCTCCGGCTTGACGAGAGCGAGGACGAGGTACCCGAGCAGGGCGACGGCGACGAGGAGGCCGACGATGTTCTCGACGGTCACAGCTTCGCCACCCCCCGGGCGATGAGAGCCACCAGCGCGAAGACCGCGACCGTGGTGACGACGAAGGCCAGATCGGCCATCGTGAGCTCCTGATGAAGTGATGAGATGGAATCGGCCGGACTGGCCGAGACAGAGCAAACCGTGCGGCGGGGGCCGCGTTAAGACGCCTTGATGACCTCCATACGGGCGCACGGGCACCTTTAACGCAGCCCTGACGCCGATCGCCTCTCGGCCTGCCGCGAACCGCGCCCGGCCGGGCGCCGCCCTGCGTCACCGCGCTCCAGGGCCTGGCCGTCCTGGACGCCAGAGAGACGTCCTGCGACGCCCGACGGCAACGCCGGCTGGCCCCAGGGGGACCGGTCACGCTGCCTCCGCCCGAGGCGGGGCGGACTCGGGCCCCGTCCAGGTGACGGTGAGCCGGCCGTCGGGGGCGTCCAGGGTGACGGTGGAGCCGTCGGTGACGTCGCCGGTGAGCAGGGCGCGCCCGATGCGGGTTTCGACCTCGCGCTGGATGAAGCGGCGCAGGGGCCGGGCCCCGTAGACGGGGTCGAATCCCTCGGACGCGATGTGGCGGCGTGCCGGCTCGGTCAGGTGCAGTCCGAGGCGGCGGTCGGCGAGCCGGTGGCGCAGGTCGTCCGTGAGCAGGTCCACGACCCGTTCGATCTCCGGGAGGGTCAGCGGTTTGAACAGCACGATGTCGTCGACGCGGTTGAGGAATTCGGGCCTGAAATGAGCGCGTAGTTCCGCCATGACGGCGGCGCGGGCCTCCTCCTTGATCTCGCCGTCGGGGGTGACTCCCTCCAGGAGGTACTGGGAGCCGATGTTGCTGGTCATCACCACCACGGTGTTGCGGAAGTCGACGGTGCGGCCCTGGGCGTCGGTGAGGCGGCCGTCGTCGAGCAGTTGGAGGAGGGTGTTGAAGACGTCCGCGTGGGCCTTCTCCACCTCGTCCAGGAGTACGACCGCGTACGGCTTGCGGCGCACGGCCTCGGTGAGCTGGCCGCCTTCCTCGTAGCCCACGTAGCCGGGCGGGGCGCCCATCAGGCGGCTGACCGTGTGGCGTTCCTGGTACTCGCTCATGTCGAGGCGGATCATGTTGTCCTCGGTGTCGAACAGCGCCGCGGCCAGAGTGCGGGCCAGCTCGGTCTTGCCGACGCCGGTGGGGCCGAGGAACAGGAACGAACCGATGGGCCGGCGCGGGTCCTTGACCCCCGACCGCGCGCGGATCACGGCGTCGGCCACCAGCTGGACGGCCTCGTCCTGGCCGATGACACGCTCGTGGAGGATCTCGTCCAGGCGCAGCAGCTTCTGCCGCTCGCCCTCCAGGAGCCGGCTGACGGGGATGCCGGTCCAGCGGGCCACGATGGAGGCGATCTCGTCCTCCGTGACGACCTCGCGCAGCAGCCGGCGGCCGCCCTGCTTGGCGGCGAGCTGCTCCTCCTCCGCCTGGAGGCGCCGTTCCAGGTCGGGCAGCCGGCCGTGGCGCAGTTCGGCCGCACGCGTGAGGTCGTAGGAGCGCTCGGCTTCCTCGGCCTCGTAACGTACGCGTTCCAGTTCCTCGCGCAGGGCTTGCACCTTGCGCAGGGCCTGGCGTTCGGCCTCCCACTGGGCCCGCAGGGCGTCGGCCTCGGCTCGGGTGTCGGCCAGTTCCTTGCGCAGCTCGGCCAGGCGGGTGCGGCCGACGGGGTCGTCCTCCTTGGCCAGGGCCGCCTCCTCGATCTCCAGGCGGCGTACTCGCCGGGTGAGTTCGTCCAGCTCGGCGGGCATCGAGTCGATCTCGGTGCGCAGCATGGCGCAGGCCTCGTCGACGAGGTCGATGGCCTTGTCGGGCAGGAAGCGATCGGAGATGTAGCGGTGGGAGAGGGTGACGGCAGCCACCAGGGCGCTGTCCTGGATCTTCACCCCGTGGAAGACCTCCAGCCGTTCGCGCAGGCCGCGCAGGATGGAGACCGCGTCCTCCTCGCTGGGCTCGTCGATCAGGACGGGCTGGAAGCGGCGTTCGAGGGCGGCGTCCTTCTCGACGTGCTTGCGGTATTCGTCGAGCGTGGTGGCGCCGATCATGTGCAGCTCGCCGCGGGCGAGGAGCGGCTTGAGCATGTTGCCCGCGTCCATGGCCCCTTCGGCGGCTCCGGCGCCTACGACGGTGTGCATCTCGTCGACGAACAGCAGGACGCGGCCCTCCGCGGCGGTCACCTCGTGCAGGACGGCCTTGAGCCGTTCCTCGAACTCGCCGCGGTACTTCGCGCCCGCCACGAGCGAGCCCATGTCGAGGGCGAAGACGGTTTTGTCGCGCAGGCCTTCAGGGACGTCACCGTGGGCGATGCGCTGGGCCAGCCCCTCGGCGATGGCCGTCTTGCCCACGCCCGGGTCGCCGATGAGGACGGGGTTGTTCTTGGTCTTGCGGGACAGGATCTGCACGACGCGGCGGATCTCGCTGTCCCGCCCGATGACGGGGTCGAGTCTGCCCGTGCGGGCCTCGGCGACGAGGTCGCGGCCGTACTTCTCCAGGGCCTCGTAGGTGGCCTCGGGTGTCGCGGAGGTCACCCGCTGGTTGCCGCGCACCTGGGTCAGGGCATCGAGGAACCCCTCGCGGCTCAGGCCCTCTTCGTTCAGGATGCGGCCGGCCGCGCTGCCGGTGCCCTCCGTGAGCAGGGCGAGCAGCAGGTGCTCGACGGAGACGTACTCGTCCTTGAGGCGCTTCGCCTCCTGCTCGGCCGTGTCCAGCAGACGGGACAGCCGCTGGGTGACGTACACCTGGCCCGGCGTGACGCCCGGGCCCGACACGCTCGGGCGCCGCCCCAGCTCCGCCTCCACCGCGGCGCGAACCCGGTCCGGGTCGCTTCCGGCGGCACCGAGCAGCCGGGGGATCAGCCCCTCGCCCTGGTCGAGCAGGGCCAGCAGGAGGTGCTCCCCGTCGACCTCGACGTGGCCGAAGCGCAGCGCCCTGGTCTGGGCGTCCTGCAGGGCCTCCTGGGACTTCTGGGTGAGTCGGTTCATGTCCACGAGGTGTCACCTCCCACGTACGGAGTCGACGTCGGGGTGCCGTCCACCGAGGGCGGACTCCAGCTGTTCGATGCGGTCCAGCAGGTCCAGTACGACGGCCAGGGCGGTGTAGTTCAGGCCGAGGCCGGTCCGCAGCCGCTGGATGCGGGCCACCCGCATCAGGTGCCCGGCGCCGAACCACAGGCCTCCGGCCGGGTCCGTGTCGGGCTCCAGGAGGCCGAGGGTGACGTAGCGGCGCAGCAGCTCGGGGTGCAGGCCGGTGGCGGCGGCGAACTCCTCGGCGGTGACGACGGCCCGGCGCGTGCCGTACACGGTGCTCACGCGGGCGAGCGGGTAGCGGTTCCGGTCGTGCGCCACGGATGCTCATCCCCTTCCGCTGGGAGGGTTGCGGGGGTCGAAGCGGGATTCCTTCGCCAGGCGCTCGAACAGATCCCTCTCCGCCTGTGTCGGCCGGGGCGGGACGACGATCTTCACCTCGGCGTAGAGGTCGCCGGGCTGCCCCCGCGGGTTGGGCATGCCGCGGCCGCGCAGCCGCAGCCTGCGCCCGCTGGAGGAGCCGGGAGGCAGGTCCACCGTGGCCGTGCCACCGGGGGTGTCGACCGGGACCGACGCCCCGAGCGCGGCCTCCCACGGGGTGACCGGGAGGTCGACGGTGACGTCCCGCCCGTCGACCCGGTAGCGCGGGTGGGGAGCCAGCCGCACCCGCAGGTAGAGGTCCGCGGCC